>JANXOP010000335.1 GCA_025357755.1 Kofleriaceae bacterium
CCGCGACGTCGGCTCCGGAGCCGCCGCCCGATGCACATGATGTGCAGCAGTCAGACGTGACCGCGAGGCCGAGCAACGGCGATGACGTCGCGGCGATGCGACGCGAGCTCGAAGAGCTCAAGCAAGCCGTTCGCGAGAGCATCGGCGCTCGCCCCGCCGCTCGTAAGAAAAAAAAACCGACCGAGTAGCGTCAGTCGACGCCGTACTCGCGCAGCTTCTTCCACAGCGTCGTGCGGTCGATGCCGAGGAGCTGCGCGGCGCGCGTCTTGTGATTTCCACACAGCTGCACGACGTGCAGGATGTGCTCGCGCACCACCTCGTCGAGCGTCGGCACGTGCGGGGTGGCTTGGTCGGTAGAGCTCATCACGACGAGCGAGAGCTAACATATGCTGCACAGCAACAAAATCAGAAACTGCAACGCGCTGCGTAACTGTTTGTTTCTGCGGGACCGCTCGCGAATCTCTATTGCATCGCAGTAGATTTTTGGGCTATCGCAGCACGCATGGAGCGGACTCTTGAACCGTCGGTGCCCACCATGCCCACCCTGACGTCGGGCTCGCCCACCAAGGCCTATCGTCACTACGTCCTCGCGATCCTGGTGTTCGTCTACATGATGAACTTCGTCGATCGCCAGATCCTCGCGATCCTCGGTCCCGCCGTGATCAAGGAGTTCACGCTGACCGATTCGCAGTTCGGCTTGATGTACGGCACCGCGTTCGCGCTGCTCTACACCACGCTCGCGCTGCCGATCGCGTGGTTCGCGGATCGAAGCTCGCGCCGCAACATCATGTCGGTCGCGGTGCTCGTGTGGAGCGCCTTCACCGCGCTGTGCGGAGCCACGCACTCGTTCACGCAGATCTTCCTCGCGCGCATCGGCGTCGGCGTCGGAGAAGCCGGCGGCGTGGCGCCCGCATACTCGTTCATCGCGGACTACTTCCCGAAGTCGCAGCGCGCGCGGGCACTCTCGGTCTACTCGCTCGGCATTCCGCTCGGTAGCGCGTTCGGGATCCTGTTCGGCGGCTTGATCGCGCACGCCTTGAGCTGGCGCTGGGCGTTCGTGATCGTTGGTGGCGTCGGCGTGCTCGTCGCTCCGATCTTCCGCCTCACCGTGCGCGATCCGAAGCGCGGCGGCTACGAAACCGCGGCGGTCACCGCCGATGCACCGGCGACGGCACCACCCACGCCCCCGACGGTGCTCGAGGTGTTCCGCATCGTGGCCAAGAAGTCCTCGTTCTGGCTGCTCTCGTTCGGTGCCGCCGCATCGTCGGTGTGCGGCTACGGCGTCGCCGGCTGGTTGCCGAGCTTCTTCAAGCGCAGCCTGCACCTCGGTGATGTCGATCGCGCCTGGTACTACGCCGGCATCACGCTGATCGGCGGCTGCCTCGGCATCCTCTGCGGCGGCATCCTCGCCGATCGCGCGGGCAAGGCGAGCAAGCGCGCGTATCCGATCATCCCGGCACTCGCGTTCCTCGTCTCCTTGCCGTGCTTCTTCCTCGCGATGAACACCTCGTCCCTCGTGGTCGCGTTCCCGCTGTTCCTGATCCCGACCGGCCTCAACCTCATGTGGCTCGGCCCGATCATCACGGCGGTGCAGCACCTCGTGCCCGCGCACATGCGCACGACCGCCTCGGCGATGTTCCTGTTGATCAACAACCTGCTCGGCATCGCGGTCGGCCTCTGGTACTTCGGGTTCATCTCCGACAAGCTCAAGCCGCACTTCGGGGACGAGTCGCTGCGCTATGCGCTCTACACGGGCCTGGGCTTCTACCTGATCTCGTCGGCGCTGTTCCTGCTCGCCTCACGCAAGCTGACCAAGCACTGGGTCGAATAGCTGCATCGCAACACGATTGTAATTTCTTCGACGAAGATTATTTTGTGCAATGCAACAAATCGGGTCTTGACGACCTCGCGTGCCGAACTTAAGGTGTGGTCACCCAAGGAGCCATGACCATGTCAACCGATACCAAGAACCAGCCCCCCGCCCCGTCCGCCCCCTCGATGCAGAACCCCTTCGTCGGCTTCGATCCGATGACCGCGTGGGCGCAGGGCCAGGCCCAGATGCAACAGATGATGGCGGACGCCTTCGGCCGCATGGCGTCGTTCGCGACCGAGTACGCCGCGATGGAGTCGCAGTTCGTCGCCAAGGCGCAGGACGCGATGAAGAACTTCGCACAGCTCTCGGCCGACGCGCTCGCGTACGGCGCGCAGCTCTCGACGCAGGCCCGCAAGGTCGGCCTCGACAACGCGAAGAAGATCTCGAACATCGCGTAGTTCGTTCTCGCGCGCTCCAAACGCGCGAGCTCCGGTTGCCCATGCGTGGCGCTTTGATGCGCCAGATACGCATGGGCATCTGGCGTTTCGGCTCAGGTCGCCCAGCCCCAGACATCGCGGCCGGCGGCACAGGTCGCATCGAGCCACTCCAGTGCCTCCTCGGCATCGAACGCCCGCGACCACTTCTCGTCACCTCGAATGAAGTCGCGCAGCTTCACGATCTCGTCCGCGAGCAGGTAGCCGTAGAAGGCCCAGCTCGAGGCATTGCGCGCGCCGAACAACGGCCGGCCATTGATCAGCGGGAGGAGGAGCGGGTGGTCGGCCTCGGACATGAACTGCTCCCAGAAGATCGATGTGCTCCGCACGGGCTCTTGATGCTGGACCAGTGCGTTGACGACGATCTGGAACGCTTCGTCTTCGCCATGAGGGTAGTGCCCATCGCGCCCGCGGTGGATGATCGCGCGCACCAGCTCGGTCGCGCGTACGCGCAGCGCGAGGTTGTCGGCGTACTGTTTGCGAAACCGGCGGAGCACCGCATTCTCGACCTCCAGATCGCCGCAGCCAAACAGGCTGGTGAGCCTCGAGAGATCGAACGAGCTGAGGGAAGGTCGCAGCGACATCGTGTCAGAGCATAGTCGCGTATTCGGCGATGGAAATCGTGTACTTACGTGATAAGAACCCGGCATGGCCTCCGGGACGTTTGCGGCACCAGCGGGATTCCGCGAGAGCCCCGCCCGTCCGCTCAGCCACGGCGAGGTCGTCGCTTCGACCTATGCGATCCGCGACGAGATCGGCCGCACCGACACCGGCATCGTCTTCGAAGCGCGCGACATGCTGCTCGACCGTTCGGTCGCGTTCAAGCTCGCGTGGCGCGACCCGGGCTTTCCGTCGCTGCTCGCCGAAGCGCGCCGCTGCGCCGCCGTGCGCGACCCGTGCGCGGTGCAGGTCCACGGCATGGGCGTCCACAACGGCGCCGAGTACGTGGTCGGCGAGCGTGTCGAGGGTCACCTGCTGCGTGACGAGCTGGTTCGACCGCTCGCGGCCGAGGTCTATCTCGCGCGGCTCCGCACGCTGATCGCCGCGGTCACGCGCGCACACGATGGCGGCATCGCGGTCGGCGACATCTCGGGCTCGACCGTGTTGGTCGATCCGGGCGCGCGCTCGAACGGCGGCATCAGCGACCGCCTGGTGCTCGGCCGGCTGTCGCTGTCACAGATTCCTGCGTTCGGCCCACACGGGCGGATCCTCGCGCCGGAGGTGGTGCTCGGCGATGTCGAGCCCGGTGATCCGGCGGCGGCCGAAGCGATCGATCTCTACGGGCTCGGCTGTGTCGCGATCGAGATGGCGTCCGGCGCACCTCCCTTCGCGGACGACGATCCGATGGTCGAAGCGCGCGGTCATGCCTCGGAGCCCCCACCGCGGATCACGGATCTGCGGCCCGATCTGCCGAGCGAGGTCTCGGATATCGTCGATTGGTTGCTCGCGAAGGCGCCCGCGGCGCGCCCGCGCTCGGCGGGCGACGTGTTGCTCCAGCTCGAAGCGATCACCGAACGGCTCGGCCATCACACCCGCACGTTGCGGATCCTGATCGTCGATGACGATACGGCGCGAGCGCGCTGGTTGTGGAGCCTCACGCGCCGCGCGCACCCGGCTGCCGTGGTCGAGATCGCGAGCGAAGGCACCGATGCGGCGCACAAGCTCAACCGCGATCAGCCCGACCTCGTGTTCGTCGATGCAGCGTTGCGCGGCGTGATGAATGCGCTCGAGCTCTGCATGTATGCGCGTGGCCTCGAAGGTGGGGGGCGCAGCCAGATGGTGATGGTCGGCTCGATGGGCGAGCGCGATAAGGCCCTGTTCGCCGAGGCATCCGTCCAGTTCATCCCCGACGATGCCGCGCTCCCGAACGCGATCCTCGAGCGGGTCCGCCAGGCGTTCACCGAGACCCCGCGCGTTCGCAAGACGCGCGTGACCGTCTCGGGTTAACCACGCGCCGGATCGCGCGTCTTAGCGGGCATGAAGCTCGCCGCCACCGTCCTCGCCGCGCTCGTCTCGCTCGCGGGCATCGCCACTGCCGACGACTACGCGCCGCAACGCCCGACGCGCGAACAGCGCATGGAGAAGAAGCAGCGCCGGCTCGAGCGCCGTGCACGGCGGATCCAGAAGGTGATCCGCAAGTACGATCTGAACCACGACGGCGTGGTCGATCGGAGCGAGCTGCCACCGCGGCTCGCCGCGAGGATGCAGAAGCTCGATCGCAACCACGATGGCTGGGTCGATGCGAACGACCTCGACGCGCTCGGTATCGGGGCCGCGGATCTAAACCCGCCGGCGCCGAGACCGGGTCGCTAGCAGGATCACGCCGAGGCCGAGCACGAGCGAGCCGCTCCCGCCGCTCCCACCGCCCGCAGCGCAGCAACCACCGGTGTCCACCGCGATCACCTTGCAGGTCGCCGAGCAGGTGTCGGTCGCGGATCCTGCGTCGCACTCTTCGCCGACATCGATGATGGCGTCGCCACACGCGGGCAGCTTGCAGTAGGTCCGGCACTTGTTCGGCAAGTCCGCGTTGGCAGAACCCTCGTCGCAGCTCTCGGTGGTCGTCTTCACGCCGTCGCCGCAGATCGAATTCGGGTTGGCGACGACGCAGACATCGTCGATCTGCCAGCCACCGAGGTTCAGGCCAGCGTCGGAGACCAGCGACCACCGCACGTTCAACGTGTGACCAAAGAACGCGGGCGTGAGCGAGACGTCCTGGAAGCGCCACTCTTTATCGATGTGATGGGTCGAGCTCGAGTCGCCCATGTTCGCGGTGTAGTTGATCCACGTCTGCGCGCCATTGGCCTCGATGGTCGCCTTGTCGTAGTGGCTGTCCTCGACCGCGAGCCAGCGACGATATTGCAAGCGCACGTCGGTGTAGCGTCCGACATCGACGGGCGGCATCTGCAACCAAGAGCTCGTCGTCGGGGCATAGTCGCCATCGAGGACCTCGGCGATGATCTTGTTGCCCGAGTACGCGGCATGGGGATCCGTCGCGCCGCCGGTCGGCGTGCCCCACGCCCACGTCGTCGCGAGCGGCATGCCCTTGGTCGTCACGCCGCTGGTCCAGCCGTTCGCGAAGGGATCCTCGGACTCGAAGTCCGTGCAGTACAGCTTCACGACGTGGCCCGTGTAGGTCTGGTAATACGGATCGCCGAGGTTATCGGGGAGCGTGAACACCGAGCCATCGACGAACCCGACCTGCGCCTGGTACTTCATCACGCCGTACGGAGCGAGCGGCAGCTGTGCGAAGAACTGGTTCGCGGCATTCGGCGTCGCGGTGACCGCACCGTCGATCGGATCGCCGTTGACGATGCCGGCGTAGGCAAGCTTGGTGCCGGCGAGCGCATCGCCGGTGCAGCGCTCGCTGAGGCCGCTGACCGAGATCACGATGCCGACCGAGAGGACGTCGTCGTCGATCTCGCCGGGCGCGTTGACGGTACCGGTGACCGAGCGCAAGCCGTGCGCGCCGTAGGTGTTGCGGATCGTGCACTCGTGCGGCGTGCCGTCCGTGAGGTCGCCGTTGTCGTCGTCCGCCGCGAGGACCGCGAGCAAGCTCGTGGGGATATCGACCGAGCGGCGCAAGGCTCCGACGTAGAGCTTGTTCGCGAGGACGACCCCGTCGACGTCGCCGAGCTGGCTGATGAATGCCTTGCGGAGGTCCCACAGCGTGCCGCCGATGATCATGCCGGTGTGGTGGATCTCGCCGATGTCGATCGGCCAGCGCCATTCGTGGTCGGGTGGATCGAGCTCGCGCAGCGCCGCATCGGTGTAGAAGAAGCCGCGGCCCATGCCGGAGTCGCCGGTGATGCTGACCGCGAGAAAATCGGCGACGCCTTCGCTCATCGCGCCGTCGAATGACCCGACGCCGTCGATGATCTCCGCGGTGTGCACGCGGTGACCGTACTCGTGGAACACCACGTCCTGGATGAGGGCGGTGTTCTCGCACATCGCGGTCGCGTGGAAGAAGTTGAGCGCCGCGCCATCGAAGAAGGCGTTGCAATCCTGCGCGAGGTTGACGTTGACCTTGATCACGTCCTCGAGCGTCACCATCTGCGCGTCGACATGCGCGCGCACGTACTGCTTCGCGAGGTTCGCGTTGATGTAGGCGTTGACCTGCGCGTCGTTCGGCTTCGCATCGGCCGAGCCGCCGCCGCTCGCATCCCAGGTCGTGGTGCTGCCCGGATCGGTCGTGAATTCGCCGAGCGCGAGCGGCTCGATCGCATCTACGATCGTGACCTTGTCACCGTCGGTGGTGGTCTCGAGCGCGACCGAGCCATCGCCCCAGCTGAGCGTGCCGTCTTCGCCCGTGGTCTGCGGCACACCCGCGACCGTGACGTGCGCGCGGACCGCCGGGTAGTCCTTGCGACCGCGACCGGGATAGCGATCGGTGCCGTGATAGAGCACGGTCCCGGTCGCGTACTCGTTGAGCTGATGGACCGCGATGACATCGCCACTCGTCGGATCGACGTACGCCTGATAGCGGCCCTCGGCGCCCCCATCGATCGTGAACGGCGAGACCAGGCGATAGCCCATCACCGCGGCATCGCCGATCAGCGGCAGCACGACATCGTCGCCATTGGCGACCACCGGTGCGTGCGGCAGCGTCACGGCATCGCGAATCGCGGTGGTCGCGCGCGGGCCGAGCGCGTCCGGCGCGAGCCGGCTGCGGGTGGTCGAGAACGAGATAGACGGCAGTGCCTGAGACGAGATCACGAAGAGATGATCGTTCTCGAACCAGAAGCTGACCTGGGCACCGACCACGCGATGACCGCTCGCGTACTGCGCGAACGCGACCGTGCGAAGGTGGCCATCGTCGGTGTTCGAGACGAGCTGAAAATCCGCGACGCTCGCACCGGGCGCGAGGAGGGCGAGCTGATCCGCGAGCATCGAGCGCGCCGCGGCCTCGGCGATCGCAGCATTCGCATTCGCGTGCGCGATCGTGACGCCGCGGCCCCAGATCTGGCGGGGCACGCCGGTCGCCGGATCCCACGTTGCTTCCCAGTGCCCCTTCGCGGCGAGCGCCATCCACGCGACGGGAGGCCGCGCGATCGAGACCAGCGGTGCGGTCGTGCGCAGCGGCTTGGCCAGCTGTGCAGCTGGCATCGCGGTCAGCGTGTCAGCCGTGATGCGAGCGGATGGCCGAGGCGTGGTGGCACTCGCCACCGGGGGGAGCAACGCAACGCAGGCAAGGACCAGGAGCCTGCGAACCGGTACGGCCATGGTCGAATTAGACCCGATCTCGGGCCGATCGCGAAGCGATCCGCTTAACCGATGCTCACCGACCGAGGTGCGCAACCTGCCTCGGGCCCTACCCCAGGAGAATGGCGCGCATCGCCTCGCGCTGGCGGCGCACGTCGAGCGCGAGGGCGAGCTGGCCTTGTGCACGAATCAGGTTGTGCTCACGACGCGAGGTGAAGCGCAGCGGATCCCAGCCGAAGTAGCGATCTTCGAACAGGTCGATGCAGAACCGCGCGGCGAGCTCGACGCACACGGTCTCGAGCCCGGTGGCGATCGAGGCGCGCTCGGCTTCGGTAACGATCGGATCGGCGACCCGGCGATATCCCGCGATCGCGGCCGCAAAGTTCGCGAGCTCGAACTTCACACGCCCCGCATCTTCGCCGTGAGGGTTGCACCACGAGCGCATCGCATCGCCGAGCTCGAATGCGAGCGTGCCCTTCGCGAGCGTATCGAGATCGACGAGTGCGGCACCGCGCACCGGATCGGTGTGAAACAACACGTTCGAGATCTTGAGGTCACCATGGACGTGGCGCAGAGGTTGGTCGCCGAGCGTAGGGAGCTCGGTCGCGAGGATCTCGCGCGCGAGCAGCAGCCAGGCAGGATCCCCCTCCCCACTCGCGAGCTCGCGCAAGCGCTGCAGGTGGCGCGCCGTATCGTGCACGCCGGCGCGCGCAAATCGATAATCGTAGTGCAGGTCCGCGACCGCGCGATGGAACCTCCCGACGAGCTCGCCACCGGCCTCTGCCCAGCTCGGATCCGGGACCGCCGCGACCGCGATGCCCTCGACCCAGCTCGTCGCACGCCACACGCCTTCGTACTCGATGCACGGGCGCCCATCGAGCGTGTGGATCAAGCGCGGCGTGACCATGCCGCGTGCCGCGAGATGCGTGGTCACGGCATCGAGATCGAGGTTCACGTCGGCGCCGAAGATCGGATGCAGGCGCTGGAGCACCGCGATCGGATGCCCCGCATCACGCACGGCGTAGGTCGCGTTGATCAAGCCACCGGACAGCGGGGCGATCTGATCGATCGACCAACCCCACGCGCTCGCGACGTCGACCGGGATCACGGCGATGCCTACGGATGGTGAGGCGGCGGCGGTGGATGATCGGCAGCACCCGGGCTCGCGGGCGCCGGGGCCTTGATCTCGACGAGCTCGATGTCGAACACGAGCATGCCTTGCGGCCGACCAGGCGCGCCCTTGTAGGCGAGCTCGTCCGGAATCCAGAACCGGTACTTGTCGCCGATCGACATCAGCGGCACGCCGTCGGTCCAACCCGCGACGACACCTTGCAAGCTGAACTCGGCCGGCGTGCCCCGCATCGTCGACGAATCGAACATCCGGCCGTCCGTGGTCCAGCCCGTGTAGTTGAGCTTGACGGTATCGGTCGGCTTCGGCTTGGGTCCGCCCTTGCCCGCCTTCAACACCTTGTAGAACGTGCCCTTCGGGGTCTTCGAGGCATCGCCCGGCGGCTTCGCGACATCGGGAGGCGTCGGCGGTGGTGCAACCCCCGGCTCGATCGTGATGAGCTCGATCTCGTAGCAGACCGGACCCGTTGGTGCGCCCGGCGCCGGCTTGCCATTCGGCGCCATCTTCTCGCCCGTGCTCCACACGCGCACGCGCTCGCCGGAGGTCATCTGCGTGAGCACCTCTTCGAGTGCCGCGGCCTGGCGGTACGGCGCGATCTTCGACGGTCGCTTCTTGGTCTCGGTCGTCTCGAACATCCGCCCCGTGGTGTCCCACGCGGTGTAGTTGTACGTGACAGTGTCGTAGAACTTCGCCTTCTCGGCGCCGGTGCCCGGACGGACCACGATGAACCTCGAGCCACCCTTGGTGGTCTCCGCCGTCGCGGGCGGCGCGGCGACATCCGCGGGTACCGCGGGCGCGGGACGGATCTCGACGATCTCCATCTGATAGACGAGTGTCTCGGGCGCGGTGCCCTTGTGCTCGTCCTTGTAGCCGATCGACGGCGGTACCCAGAGCACGGCCTTCTCGCCGGTCTTGAGCAACTGCATCGCCTCGGTGAACGCCGCGGCGGTCGTCGATAGGTTCAGCATCATCGGCTGTCCCTTCGCTTGGTTCGTGAAGAACGTCTCGCCGGTCGCGGGCTTCCAGCCGGTGTAGTTCACCATCACGGTATCGTTGCGCTTCGGCGCCTGGCCCGCGGCATTGGTGACGAGCTTCTTGTAGATCAGGCCCGACGCGGTCTTCACGGCATCGGCCGGTGGAGTCTTGAGATCGAACGGTGGGGGCACCTGCTCGACCTTGAACGCCGCGCCGCTACCGGCCTTGAGGGGCGCTGGCGTATCGGACTTTTGGTCGGTGCTCTTTTGACATCCACACAGAAGTGCGACCGCGATGAAGGCTCCGAAACCACGCATATACGCGCGGAACATACGGCGGCCGGTTCGCGAACGCTAGGCGCTGAACGCCTCGCGCGTCAGATTGCGAACCCCGGCGGCGCGGACCAGGATGTTGTCCTCGATCCGGATGCCTCCGAACGGGCGCAATTCGTCGACCGCCTTCCAGTCAACCAGCGTGCTCGCGTCACCCGCGCGTAACGGGCCGAGCAGGCCTTCGATGAAGTACAGGCCGGGTTCGATCGTGAACACCTGACCCGCCTCGATCGTAGAGGTCGTGCGCAGGAACTTGTTCTCGGGCCGTGGCGGGCGCGGCTTCATCCCCACGTCGTGGACCGTCACGCCGAGCGAGTGTCCGAGTCCGTGCGGCAAAAATGCGCGCGTGACCCCGCGGGTCGCTAACTCGTCGACGCTGCCCTTGCCGAGACCGGTCTCGATCAGCAGCTTCGCGAGCATGCGATGGGTCTCGTCGTGCAAATCTTCGTACGGAACGCCCGGCTTGATCAGCGCCACGATCTGCTGTTGCATCTCGTCGAGCCGACCGATCAGCGCGCGAAACCGATTCGCCGCGGCACCGTCCCCGCGCGCGTACGTGCGGGTGATGTCGCTACCGTAGCTCTGACACTTCGCACCCGCGTCGACCAGCATCGAGGTCGGGCCCGCGACCTTCAGCTTCTGATACGCCACGTAGTGCAACACCGCGCAATGCTCGCCGAGCGCCACGATATTCTTGTACGGCGCGACCGCATCATCCTGCTCCGAGGCGAGCAAGTACGTCAGGTGGAGCTCGAGCTCCGAGACCTCACCCTCGAGGAAGCGCTTCTCGATCGCTCGATGCCCGATCACCGCGCGCCGCGTCGCCTCCGCGAGACACTCGATCTCGTACGCGGTCTTGATCGTGCGCAGCTGATCCAGCGCGCCGATCAGCTCGCTCGGGTTCACCTCACCCGGAGGCGCTTGTCCCGCATCCCGCGTGATCACCGCGACCTTGCCACCCGGCAACACGTCACCCGCGAGGCCCGCGCCCACGGTCACCACATCGAACGCCTCCCAAAAGTGATCGCTCTCCGGTGGCACCGCGGTCTCCCAGAAATCATCGACGACCGTGCGCACGAGCGTCGGCTTCTTCCCAGGTCGCACGATCACATACGCATCAGGCTCGACGAGCGGGCACCAGTGCGAGTACGTCGGCGTGGGCGACAGGGGCCACGTCTGATCGTCGAACCGGTTCTTCAGCTGCGCAGCGCCCGAGCACAGCACCAGCGCCTCGAACTCGTGCTTGCCCAACGCCGCCTCGGTCGCCTGCTGCAGCTGCGCGATGTGCTCTGCGTACGTTTCGTAGCTCACAATGGGGACGGAGCTCACAATGGGGACGGTAACTCATTAGTCACTTTGCGCCGTCTAAACCCGCTGAATCAAAAGCACGTCGAGGGACGGTAACTCACTCACGCAAAATGCGCTCGGATCGGTCTTCCAGCGGCTCTCGCTGCGTCGAACTGTCCGAACGAGTTACCGTCCCTCGTCACGCGTGTGATCTCGATAGCTTGCAAGCCGCAAAGTGACTAACGAGTTACCGTCCCCATTCCGGAAGCGAACACCGTCGCGGACGTGCGCTCGATCGTGAACGTGCGCCCCTCGACGAGGTCACCGACGAGCAAGCGCACTGCGGGCACCGCGAGCGGGCCGCGCTTGGCGGGCACGGAGAACCGACGCGCGATCGCGCGCACGGCTTCGGCATCGGCTGGCTTGAGCGACGCGACGGTCGCATCACCGCGGAAGACCGCGGCGGCATCGAGGAGCTGGGCCTTCCTGGCGGCAGCTAGTGTGCCGTAGGCGACGAGGACCGGGCCCGAGAGCGTGGGCAGATCGAGTAGCTTCGAGGTGCCGCTCGGCAGGTCACTGCCACTCGGAACCACGGCGGCATCGGCTTTGCCGAGGCCAAGCGACGCGAGCGCAGAGGCGGTATCGGGTGCGGGCTCGAGCTTCGCGAAGAAGTCTTTTCCGACCTCGCCGCCGAACAGGACGTTCAACACGAAGTCGTTCTCGCGCCCGCCGATCGCTGGCACGAGCAGGCGCTTGCCTTTGAGGTCCGCGATCTTCGCGGCGCCACGAGCGACGAGGATCCAGCCGTGGTTGCTCTCGCCATTGCGCACTGCCGCGGCGAGGATCGTGTAGTTGCCACCGGCCGCCGCGAGGTAGGTCGCATCGACGACGGCGAGCGTGACCTCGCCCTTCTTCACCGCGCTCGCGAAATCGCCGGCGCGCGCGTAGACCTTGCCGGTGCCCGTGGCGCCGATGGCTTTACCGAGCTGATCGCCGAGCTTGGTCGCGAGCTCCACGCGCGCGGCGGTCGAGGGGAAGGGTGCGGTCGGTGCGAACAGTCCGACCGTGAGCGTGTCGGCCTGCGCGGTGGCGCCGCAGAGCACGGAGATCACGCAAGTCAGCGCGAGCTTCACGGCGCACCTCCATAGATACGTTCCTTCGCATCGATCCACTCGGGTAGTGGCGCGAACCGCACGCCGGCCTTCTTGGCGCGACGCCACGCCTCGAGCGCCTTGGGATGATCGCCTTTGCGCTCGTACGCGATGCCGAGGTTGACGAGCGCCTCGGGCAGCTTGTTGGCGAGCCGATCGAGTTGCTGGATCGCGGCATCGAGCTTGCCGTCGGCGAGATCGAGCACCGCGAGGTTGTGCGCGACTTCGTCGGTGCCGACCCGAGCGTTCGCGGCCTTCGCGGTCGCGAGATAGCGACGCGCGCCCGCAGTGTCGCCCGCGCGATAGGCATCCGAGGCCGCGTTGAGCGCGACGACGCGGATCGCGGTCCCGAGCAGGGCGGCCGCGGGGCCACTCGATTTGCCGCCGAGCGCGGTCAGCCGATCGAGCGCCTTCGCGGCGCGCTTCGGGTTCAGCCCTTCGGTGAACGCGACGAGGATCGGCGCCGCTTGGGTATCGGCAGGCGGCGGGAACGGGCACGTCGTGCCGCTCACCGCCTTGAGCGCCGCGAGCGCCGCCGTCGTATCGCCGGAGGCGACCGCGGCGACCGCGAGGTCACAGCGATTCGCGAGCGAGTTGTCGCTCGCCGAAGCGGCGCGCATGAGCTCGAGCGCCTTCGCGCCATTGCCGGCGCGCAGCGTGGCGAGCGCTGCCGCGTGGCGCGCGATCGCGAGCGCTTGCTTGTGGCGTTGCGCGAGCGGGCCGGACTTCGCTTGCGCCGCGGTTCGCTCGAGCGCGGTCACGGCGATCGCCGGATCCCCGTTGGCGACCTCCGAGGCTGCCCAGTCGAGCGAGATCTCGACGGCGTTGTCTTTCTCACCCGAGAGCGCTCGATCGTAGAGCACCCGTGCACCCGAGACATCGTTCGTGAGCGCGTGAGCGCGCGCATCGAGCATCGCGACGATCGGCGAGGCATCGGTCTTGACGGCGCGATCGAGCACGCCGATCGCCTCGGCGGGCTTGTCGAGCGCGAGCCGCGCGACCCCGAGGTTGCGCCACACGAGCGGGTTGGTCTCGTCGAGTTGATATGCGCGCGCGAGCATCGGCTCGGCGGTGACCGCATCGTTTGCCGAGAGCTTGGCGACCGCGGTCACGATGAGCGCTTCGACGAGGAGCTTCTTGCCGCGCGTCGAGGCCTGGAGCTGTTCGGCTTCTTCGAGCCACTTGATCGCGGACTCGCTCTGGTTGGTCGCGAGCTGCGCGGCACCGAACACGACGCGGATCGGCGCGTGCTGTGGCAACGCGGGCACGATCGGTGTGAGTTTGGCGAGCGCGCCCGCGGCGTCGCCCTTCGCGAGCAATGCTTCGCCTTCTTCGACCCACCAATCCGGATCCGCGGCCGGCTCGGTCGGGGCACCAATCTTGTCGAGGGCCGCGAGGGCGTCGGCGGGATGGTTGCCGCGACGCAGCACCAGCGCGAGGCGCACGGTGAACCGGCGCTTCTCGGGCTCGAGCTCGTGCGCGGTCTCGAGCTCGCGACGCGCTTCGTTGAGGTTACCCCGTGCGGCCAGCGCTTCACCGACGAGCGCATGGCCTGCAGCGCTCGTCTCGGGCAGCTTCGGCACCTTGTCGAGGCAGCGGCGGCCGAGGGCGAGCGCGCCGTTGATATCGCCGAGCGCGAGCGCGCACTGGCCATCGACGAGCCAGATCTCTGGATGCGTCTCCGCGATCGGCTCGAGCTCGCGCAGGGTCTGGCGCGCCTTCTTGCAGCTGGTCGCCGCGGTCGCCCACGCCACGCCGATCTTCGCGCGCAACAACGTGCCGCTCGCCTTCGGTGGTGCGTGCTGCACGGCCTGTTCGAACAGCGTGAGTGCTTGCTTGGGCTGATGCGCGCGCAGGTACGCATCACCGAGATCGACCTGATGGCGCGCGTCTTCCTTCGCGAGCGCCTCGGGGCGATGCGCGAGATAGGCCTCGAGCGCGGTGATCGCGTCGCTCCACTTCGCCGTGTCGTGCCAGTGATTACCGAGCAGGAGCTGCGCGTCGTAGCGCGCCGGCTCCTTCATGACGACCTGCTGGAGCAGCGGGACGCCGCCCGCCGGATCTCCGGAGAGCACGAGCTGCGAGCCGAGAGCGGTCAGCACGTCCGGATCCGTGGGAGAGAGCGCCTGCGCGCGCTTCATCAGCGCGACGCCCTCCGGATACTGCTTCTTCGCCGCGTAGACCGCCGAGCGCAACACGTACGCTTCGACGCGCCGCGGGTTGAGAGAGAGCGCCTGATCGAGCGCCTTCGCCGCGTTCTCGAGCTCGCCCTTCTTGAGTGCCGCGCGACCTTCTTCGACGAACGGCGTGCTCTCGTCTTCAGCCTGGTTCGGTCGCTGCGCGTGTGCGACGGGCGAGACCGCCGAGATCAGCGACACGAGCAGCGCGAAGAGAGCGAGCCTCAAGCCGCGCCCCGCCCCGATTGGCGTTGCACGGGTGGATCGTACTGACACAGAACGAACGTCACGTCGTCCTCGGCAAGCTGACCCTCGGCGTGGACCTCGAGCGCCGCGAGAACGCGATCGCGGAGCAGCACGAGCGCGTTACCATCGGGAATCGGCTGGCCGGTGAGCGCGCTGCGCAGCCGGCGGTCGCCGAACAGCTTGCCCGCACGGTTCGCGCGCTCGACGACACCATCCGTAAAGCAGACGAACAGATCGCCCGGCCGCAGCTGCAGGGTGCCCTTGCGAATCTCGACCTGGATGTTGCGATCGCCGAGCGGGTTGCCGCTCGCGGCGATGATGCTCGCCTCTTCGAGGATGCGGGTCTGGCCGAGCTTGATCACGTACGGAAAATTCTGGCCGGCGTTCGCGTAATGCAACATGCCCTGCTCCGAATCGAACACGGCAGCGAACGCGGTCATCAGCACGTTGTGCTCGCCAACCATCGCGATCGCTTGATCGATCGCGCGCAGCACCTGATCCGGGGTGAGCAGGCGTTCGTCGACGGCGGCGAGCGCCTCGACAGCACCACGCGCGGTCGCCGCGATCATCGCCGAGTGGATGCCGTGGCCCGTCGCATCACCGAGCACGAGCAGCATCCGACCGTTCGAGAGCTTGCGGTACATCCACCAGTCACCACCGCACTGCGAGGCAGGCTGGCAGTAGCCGACGACCTTCAGGTAGCCGTGCTGGTCGAGGTTGGTCGGCGGCAGCATCGCTTGCTGGACCTGGCGTGCGAGCTCCATCTCTTTCTCGAGCGAGGCCTTCTGCGCGTTCTGCGCGAGCA
>JANXOP010000287.1 GCA_025357755.1 Kofleriaceae bacterium
CCCGCGCTCGTCGCGATCGATGGTCGACCGCTACCGGTCGAGCTGACCACACCGAATGGCCTCTCGACCGGCGGCGGCACGCAGAACCTCCAGCACATCACGATCACGTACGCCGATCGCACGATCGTTTTCGGCTCGTTCGATCAGCTCACCGGCGTGTTCGAGGTGCGCTCGTTCGAGTACCTCGGCGCACGCTACGGCGAGCGCTGGAAGGCGCAGCTGCCCCTGCCCCGCCAAGGCTACGACGAGCTGATGCGGCGTCTGCTCGCACTCGCGACCAGCCAACAGATCGCGCTGACCGTGAAGGATCCACCGCTCTCGCCGGAAGGTCGCGCCTCGCACCCGACGAACATGCAGCTCCCAGCGCCAGCGATGGTCGGGAGCGCACCGCGGGGACGCTGGATCCTGCCGCTGCTGATCGGCCTTGTCGTGGGTGCAGCGGCGGTCCTTGCCGTCGTCTATGCGCGTTAGAGCCGCGCGAACGAGAACAACTTCGCGAGCGGATGGCGACGGCGTTCGATCGTCGCACGCAGCAGCGCCGCACCGATCGTGCTGTACGTGATGCCATTGCCGCCGTAGGCCATCGCGAACAAGACGCGTGGGCCGAGCGACGCGTGCGCGCCGAAGAACGGCAGCCCGTCCGCGGTCTCTGCGAACGTGCCGGCCCAGGCGAAGGCGGGCTCGAGCGGCAGCGCCGGGAACAGCTTCGCGACCCGCTTCTGGAGCCCACGTGCCTTGCCATCGACGCGCGCGTCGCGCCGTGCGGGATGGTCGTGGGCGTCGTCATCGCCTCCGACGAGCAAGCGATCGTCGGACGTCGACCGCAGATACAAGTACGGGCGCGCGGTCTCCCAGACCAGCGTCGACGCGAGCACCCCGAGCGTGGCGCGATCGATCGGATCGGTCACGTACGCGTAGCTGCTGCGATTCTTCGCGACGCGCTTCGCGAGCCACTGCTCGTTCGCGTATCCAGCCGCGAGCACGACATGCTTCGCGCGAACCCTGAGCTCTCCGCAGTGCAGCTCGACGCCGCGCGAGTGCGGGACGAGACGATCGACCTTCGTGCGATCGCAGACCGTGCCGCCAGCGCGCACCACGCGCGCGAGCAAGCGATACGCCATGCGATAGGGATCGAGCGATCCGGCGAGTGCGCTCAGGATCGCGCCCGGCGCCTCGATGCCGAAGCGTGCCTTCAAGCTCGCCGGCACGAGCCATTCGACCTCGAACCCGTGCGCCGCCCGCAGCGCGAGCTCGGCCTCGAGGTCGCCGCGATCGCGCTCGCGCGACGCGTAGTACAAGCTCTGCTGGCTGCGAAAGCCGACGTCGCGGAGCTCCGTGGACAGCTCTTGTAGCGAGGTCACCGCGTCCGCGCAGCCCTGGTAGGCGAGCACCGCGTTGGCCTCTCCGTACTGCTTCGCGAGGTCGACCATGTGCGTATCGATCTCGTACTGGATCAGCGCCGTGCTCGCGGCGGTGCTGCCCCAGCCGATGTCACGCTGCTCGACGACGACGACGTGATGACCGTGCCGGGTCAGCTCGTCGGCGATGAGCGCACCGGTGATTCCTCCGCCGACCACCGCGACGTCACACCTCGCGTCCTCACGCAGCTGTGGAAACGCATGCATCAAGCCGTTCTTCACCGCCCAGAACGGATAGCCACTCTTGAGATCCATGCGCTCGCAACCCTAGCCCAGTTTTCGTGGCGCGCTCGGCTTCAGCGCCGCTTGCGATCCTGGAGCTGCTTCTTGCACGCCGCGTTGATCGCGCGCAGCTCGGTCAGGGAGAGCTCGAGCTGCGCCCGCTTCTGCTCGAGCTCGCGGATCGCCGCATCGGTCCGCTCGACGACGTAGCGCAGCTGCTTGGTGCGGCCCTCCCCGTGATCGCCGTACATGTCGAGGTACTGGCGGATCTCCGCGAGCGTCGAACCGAGCGCTTTCGCACGGAGGATCAGCGCCAGCCGTGCACGATCTCGGCGGGTGTAGATCCTCGCCCCGTTGACGCGCTCGGGCGCGAGCAGCTGCTTGGCCTCGTAGAACCGGAGGGTCCTGGCCGACACCGCGAACTCGGCGGCGAGCTCGGCAATCCCGAACAGCTCTTCGGTCTCGGCCGGCTTCACCAGCAGCGACGCTAGCACGAGGGCCCGAGATGCCGCATACGCAAACTGGTTGACGTATACGTCAACCTGGGCTCAACTCGTCGCTGGCCATGAAATTCACCTCCGAACACCGCCAGCTCGCCGAGACCGTACGCAAATTCGTTGCCATCGAGATCAACCCCAAGGTCGCAGCCTGGGAGGCGGCCGAAATGTTCCCCGCCCACGAGCTGTTCAAGAAGATGGGCAACCTCGGCCTGCTCGGCGTGAAGTACGAGCCGGAGTACGGTGGGCTCGGCCTGGATTTTTCGTACTCGATGGTCGTCGCCGAGGAGCTCGGCGGCTGCAACTGTGGTGGTGTGCCGATGGCGATCGGCGTGCAGACCGATATGTGCACGCCGGCCCTCGCACGCTTCGGATCGCCCGAGCTCAAGAAAGAATTCCTCGCACCTTCGATCACCGGCGACCGGGTCGGTAGCCTCGGCGTGAGCGAGGTCAGTGGCGGCTCCGACGTCGCGGCCGTCAAGACCACCGCGCGCGTGGTGGGCGATGACTACGTGATCAACGGCAGCAAGATGTGGATCACGAACGGCATGCAGGCCGACTGGTGCTGCGTACTCGCGAATACCTCCGAAGGTAAGCCGCACCTGAACAAGTCGCTGATCGTGGTGCCGCTCGACGCGACCGGTATCGACCGCCAGAAGATCAAGAAGATCGGCATGAACTCGTCGGATACGGCGCAGCTGTTCTTCGACAACGTGCGCGTGCCCAAGCGCAACTTGATCGGCACCGAGGGCGCGGGCTTCGTGATGCAGATGCTGCAATTCCAAGAAGAGCGGCTATGGGGCGCGGCGAGCGTGCTGCGCACCCTCGACCGAGTGATCGACCAGACGATCGCGTACACCCGCGAACGCACCACGTTCGGACAACCGATCTTGAACAACCAGGTCGTGCACTTCCGGCTCGCGGAGCTCCGCACCGAGGTCGAGCTCTTGCGCTCCCTGGTGTACCGCGCGGTCGAGAGCTACATCGACGGGCAGGACGTCACGCGGCTCGCGTCGATGGCCAAGCTCAAGTGCGGTCGGCTTGGCCGCGAGGTCACGGATGCGTGCCTCCAGTACTGGGGCGGCATGGGCTTCACCTGGGACAACCCGATCTCGCAGGCCTTTCGCGACGGTCGGCTCACCTCGATCGGTGGCGGCGCCGACGAGATCATGCTCGGCATCATCTGTAAGCTCGAGGGCACGCTGCCGAGCAAGCGGAAGGCATCATGACCACCGACAAAGCGATCCTCACGTGCGCGCTCACCGGCGTGCTCACGAACCCGGCGCAATATCCGGTGCCGGTCACCCCCGCGCAGATGGCGGCGTCGGCGCGTGAAGCGTTCGACGCGGGCGCGTCGATCATGCACATCCACATTCGCGATCAGCGCGCGAACATGGGGCACCTGCCCTCGTGGGATCCCGAGGTCGTCGCGACCGTCGCCGCGGCGATCCGCGATGCGTGCCCGGGCGTGATCCTCAACCTCACCACCGGTGTGATCGGTCCCGACATCTCGGGTCCTGCCGCGTGCATCGCCCACGTCAAGCCCGAGATCGCGGCGTGCAATGCGGGCAGCTTGAACTACCTCAAGCTCAAAGAAGATGGCCGCTGGGCGTGGCCCCCGATGGTGTTCGACAATCCGGTGCAGAAGGTCCAGAGCTTCCTCGACGTGATGAAGGCCGCGGGCTCCCACCCCGAGTTCGAGTGCTTCGATGTCGGCATCGTGCGATCGGTCGGGATGTACGTGAAGAGCGGCATGCTCCCGAAGGAGCTTGGCCGCCCCGAATACAACTTCGTGATGGGCGTGGCCTCGGGCATGCCGTGCGATCCGGATCTCCTCGCCCTCCTACCCCGCTGGCTCGCGCCGGACTCCGTGTGGCAAGCGACGCTGATCGGCCGCGCCGAGATCTGGAACGTACACGACAAGGTCGCCGAGCTCGGTGGTCATCTCCGCACCGGTCTCGAGGACACGTTCTATCTACGCAACGGCGAGCGCGCGACGGGCAATGGCGTCCTGATCCAGGAGCTCGCGAAGTGCGCGCAGCGCGCGCGTCGCGAGATCGCGAGCCCGGCCGAAGCCCGCGCCCTGCTCGGGCTCCGCGCGCAGGCCTGATACGATCGGCGTCGCCGCCATGAAGATCGCATCGGTCGAGGTCATCCAGAAATCAGGCACGCCTCGTCGAGCATCACGCTCCGATGGCAGCCGCGCGTTCAGGCTGACCCCGACGAGCCTCGCGATCGACGACAGGAAGTTTGCGTTCGAGCGACCGCAGAAGAACGGCGAGAACGTCGAGCTGATCTCGTACGCGCTGGCGTCGGATGGCGATGTGATCTGGGCGGTGATGAGTGACACCTTCGCGGTCGCACAGGGCCGGTTCGTCGCGCGCCTCACGTGGTCGGGTGACGAGGCGGCGTGGGGTCCCCTCAAGTCGCCCTACCCGTGGTCTCCGCACTCGCATTCCGGCATGAGCCTCGAGCAGATCGGCGCGGCGACCGTCGACAGCGCCTATCTCTCCGCCTTCTCCGAAACCAGCTCGGTGCTCGCGCGGATCGGCAAGCATCCCCACAGAGGCGTCCCCATCCCACGAGGCCGGGTCGCGTTCGGCACCTCGCCGCCATCGCTACTCGTGTTCGCGAACCGCAAGTTCGGGTTCTACGATGCGGCCGGGACCGAGCTCGACTCGTTCGGCTTCAGCGGCGCGGTGAAGCAAGCCCTCGACAGGACCACGAATATCGCGTGGATGGGGCTGGTCGGCCGCGAGCTCTCGTTCTCGACCTACTCCGGCGAGGCCGTGACGTTGCACCTCGATCGCGATCCACCACCGCTCGCTACCACGCGCCCCGAGCTACCCGTCGCCAAGCCCGCGAAGATCGCCGAGCCGACCGGCCCCTATGGCGCGCTCGATCCATCGCGCAGTCGCGCACCGATGGTCCTCGCGTTCGAGCGCGTCCAGGCGTGGGATCTCAACGAGCTGCCCGCCTTCGGCGCGCCCGCACGGTTCTCTGCGCTGATCCTCCAGCCCGATGCGCTCTCGTTCTGTCGCGAGCGCGAGGGCCGGCTGAAGAAGAGCTTCGACTTCATGGCGCGCGCGATCGCCGTCACGATCTCGAAGCCACCGAGAGCAGCGAAGGCGCCCGAGGGCGTCGTGCTCGCGAGCCTGCGCACACCGTCAGGCCTGACCCAGGTCTTGTGCCGTAGGGACTTCGCGAAGCTCCTCGCCGCGAACACCAAGCAGCCGAAGAGCTAATCGATCCCCGAAGATTCCTCAGCGGTTTCGCCCCCGGCGGAATGAATGGCGGCCCGGTGTCGTCGTCGAACCTGCATGCGCTACGAGCTTCTCTCGCTGATCGGCGAAGGTGGCATGGGCAAGGTCTACCGGGCCCGGCACCGTGGGCTCGACAAGCTCGTCGCCTTGAAGGTCATCGATCCTCGGGTCGGCAGTGCCGAAAGGTTCGTGCGCGAGGCCCACGCGATCGCGCGTCTAGACCATCCGGGATGCGTGCGGATCTTCGATCACGCCGCAGGCTACATCGCGATGGAGCTGCTCGAGGGCCCGACCCTCGCGAGCGCGATGGAGGCACAGCTCCCGATCGATCAGGCAATCTCTATCGCGCGCGATCTACTCGCCGCGCTCGCACATGCGCATGCGCACGGCGTGCTGCACCGCGATCTCAAGCCCGCGAACGTCATGCTGGTGAAGCGCGGCGCCGTGATCATCGATTTCGGGCTCGCCTGGCTCCACGACTCCGCGAAGCTCACGCGCGAAGGCATGGCGTTCGGCACGCCGAGCTATCTCGCGCCCGAGCGCTTGCGCGGCGATGCGTACGACGCGCGCTCGGATCTCTACGCGGTCGGTGTTTTGCTCTACGAGATGATCGCCGGCGAGCCGCCGTTCACCGGCGAGACGCGCGACGAGATCATGCGCAACGCGCTCGAGCGTCGTCCTCGCTCGCTACGTGCGCTACGCGCCGGCATCCCGAGCTCGCTCGATGACTTCGTCCTGCGCGCGCTCGCGAAGGATCCGGGGCATCGCTTCGCGACCGCCGAGCAGATGCAGGCCGCGCTCGCAACCGTACATCTCACCGAGCCATCGACGAGCGGATCGACAAACGGATCGACGATGATCGAGCTCTCGTTGGAGCAGCCGTCGCTCTGGTCGAGGCTGCTCGCGTGGGCTCGCTTCGGTCGCTGGCGCTGGCGCCATCGCCTCACGTGACTCGCCCTGCGCTCAGCGCACTCGCTTGTCGTCGCCCAGGTTGTCCTGGATCTTCTCGAGCAGGCCGGTGCGATCGAAGGGCTTCGCGACGAACTGCGCGCTCGAGATCGGAAGATCTTGATGATAGCCCGACATGAAGATCACGCGGGTAGTCGACCGGATCGCGCCGAGCTCGCGCGCGAGCTCCCGCCCCGACATGCCGGGCATCACCATGTCAGTGAGCAAGGTATGAATCTCACCAGGATGCGTGCGCGCGATCTCGAGGGCGGCCTCGCCCGAGCTCGCCGAGAGCACGTTGTAGCCCTCGCGCTTGAGCATGCGCTCCGTGATCCGGCGAACGCTCTCGTCATCATCGACGACGAGGATCGTCGCATCGCGATTGCCGACGAGCGTGCCCACCGTCGTGGCCTCGACGCGATCGGTCTCGGGCAAGTAGATCCGGAACGTGGTGCCGACGTCGATCGTGGAATCGACGACGATGTCGCCGTGGGCCTGCTGGACCAGCCCGTACACCGTCGCGAGGCCAAGGCCCGTGCCCTGCCCGCGCGCCTTGGTCGTGAAGTACGGCTCGAAGATCCGCGCCATGACCTCGGGCGACATGCCGGTGCCGGCATCGCGAACTTCGACCGCGATGTACCTTCCCGGGGTGATCGCCCGGCGCGCCGCGCGATCGGCATCGACGTCGACGATGTTAACGCCGAGCGCGACCCGACCACCATTCGGCATCGCGTCGCGCGCATTGACGACGAGGTTCATCAGGATCTGCTCGAGTTGCGAGCTATCGATCAGGACGTGCGCCGCGGGACAGCTGACCTCGGTAACGAGCTGGACGTCGCCGAGGGTCCGGACGAGCATCTTGTTCATACCGCGCACGACGGAGACCACATCGACCACGCGGGTCTTGACGAGCTCGCGCCGGGTGAACGAGAGGAGCTGGCGCGTGAGGTCGGCGGCACTGGTCGCGGCGTGTGTGATCTGGTGGACGTCATCTCGTGCCGCCGGGTCTTCGAGTGACTCGCCGAGCATGTGGGCGTAGTTGAGGATCACGACGAGCAGGTTGTTAAAGTCGTGTGCGATGCCACCTGCGAGCTGGCCGAGGAGCGCGACCCGGTCGCGATGCGCGGTCTGATTCTGGCGCTCGCGCTCGGCGGTGATGTCGCTGACGATGATGACGGTCTCGTTGGCGTCGACAGACGTGGTCGCGGTGATCGAGAGAACGCGCTGGCTTTTCGTGGTCACTTCGTGAGCACGGGCATCTCTGGTCAAGACATCGGTGGTGACGTCCGCGATCGCCGCGACCTCGACGCCGACGCGCAGCTCGCCCACCGCGTCGGCGTGATCGCTGATCCAGCGATTGGCGAGGACGCACCTGCGCTCGTTGTCGATCACGACCACACCGACGGGAAGGCTCCGCACGACGCGCTCGACGCGCGCCCCTTCATCACTGATCACGGACTGGACGCGCTGCACGAGCAACGAGTTCTTGATCGCGAGTGAGGTCGGCCCCGAAATGGCAATGAGCAGCTCGAGGTCGGGCGCGCTGAACACGTTGACGCTGGCGCGCGAGTCGAGCTGGATCACACCGAGCCACTCGGTCTCGTCCGCCTGATAGCGGAGCGGCACCGCCATCACCGAACGGACGCCGTGAGCAGACAAGCTCTCCGACCGGCGCAGCGCGGCGTCGTCGTCGACCTCGGTACGCAGGTACGGCTCGTGACCGATCATCACCTGGCTCAGCACGCTGGTCGAGATCGCGAACGCGGGCTCGTTGGCCGCGCGTGCGCGGGTCGCGGTCATGTGCGGGACCTTGGAGTGCGGCTGATAGACCACGATCGCGGCGCGATCCGCGCGCAACAGCTGGAGGCAGGTAGCGAGCACGCGATCGAGCACGCGCTTGAGATCGTGCTCGACCCCGATCGCATGCGTGAGCTCGGCCACCGCACGCAACCGAACCAGCTCTTTATGGTCCGCGGACGAGAGGGTCTGCTTGGGTTCATCTTCGAACCGGAGCTTGACCGGACCGATCAAGATCTCGTCACCGTGGACGAGCGCCGCTTCGGTCACCTTGTGCGCGCCGACGAACGTCCCACGCCGGCTCCCGAGATCACGGATCTGGTAGGTGCCATTCGCATCCTGCACGATCTCGGCGTGGACGCCCGAGATCATCGGGTCGTCGAAGCGAATCGTCGAGGTCTCGTCACGACCGATCACGGTCCGCGACGTGATCGCATGACTGCGTTTACTCGCGAACTCGACAAGCTTCGCCATCGGACCCACGCCTATGGTACGGCCGCTTTGGCGATCGGTCGAGAGCTGGCCCGGTTACTTCACACCCTGCGACGTGCAGACGCGCAGACCCAACGTGGGGTCACGAACGCTCTTGGCGAGGACGTACCGATTGGTCAGGTTCGCGGTCTTGCGGTCGTTGTAGTAGCTCCCGCCCTTCGCGATGAACTCACCCGCGTGCTCGCTCTGCGTCCACTCGAACGCGTTTCCCGACATGTCGTTAACGCCGAATGGGCTGACCGAGGCGGGGTGGGAGCCGACTTCGTCCGGTCCCATCAGATCGCGACCATAGGTGACGTCGACGTTCGCGTCGGCCACGTGCTCGCCGCTCGGATAGCTCCGGCCATCGGCGCCACGTGCCGCATGCTCCCATTCGAGCTCGCTACACAGCCGAGCGCCCGGAACGCGGTCCGTGCGATCGAGCCACGCCGCATAGCCTTCTGCGTCGATCACCGAGATGTCGAGGATCGGAAATCTTCGCCAATCCTGGCTCGCGTGACTCGCGCGGCCTGGATACGCGAGCTTCTCGTCCCAGCTCGCCGCATACACGCGCTGCATCGGTTGCATCGCGATCCGCCAGTGATCTCGATCCGCGGCGATCACGATCGAGCCCGTCGCCTTGCCCGGTTGGTTGGGGAGGAGGCGCGCCTGGTCGGCGGCGGGTTGCGCCGCGACGTACTCGAGCCACTCGGCGATCGTGGTCTCGTCGCGCGCGATCAAGAACGCTGGCGTCGATCGGGTGTGCAGCGGCACCGTCTGGAAGAAGCTCGTGCGCAGATCGTCCGCGGCACCGCTGCCGAACAGGAACGCGCCCTGGGGGATGTACACGAGCCCAGCGGGGAGCGAGCTCGGCATCTCGAGCTCGAGCCGGAGGTGGCCGTCGCGCGGCAGCTCGATCGGATCGAGGACATCCGGGCGCCCCGCGGCGTGGAGGCGCACGACGTACGCTCCCGGTTCGAGCTCGACACTCGCGTGGCCCTCGCCGATCCGGAGGTGCTGGGGCTCGATGAAGATCTCCGCGTGCGCGGGCGCTTCGACCTCGAGGCGCGCTCGACGCGCCCAGCGCGCACGCAGCATCCCGCCGGTATCGTACGCCGCCATGCGCGAGATCATCTCGTCGCGGCTATCGAGCGCATGCACCGACTCGGCGAGCAACGCGCGGTCGTACAAGATGGAGCCGAGCATCGCGCGCACGTCGGCACGTGACGGATCTTTCGCGAGCGCCGCCTCGACGTTCCCCGACGCCGTGCGGTAGGCGGTCTCGGCTTCGTTGCGCGCCACGAGTGCCTGCACCCAGATCTTTTCGGCGGCCGCAGCGTCGTCGCTATCGAACCGCGCGTACGCGGCGGACGCGAGCTCGTGATGCTGGAGCTCGGCCGCGTGCGCTTTTTCGAGGACCGTCTTGGCCGTGGCGACCTCGGTCGTCACGACATCCGCGAGCCGCTGCTTCGCGACGTAGCGCTGGATCGTGATCGCCGCCGCGACGAGCAGCACCACGCCGAGCAGCGCGATCCGCCGCAGCCAGACGGAGCGACGCACGCCGCGCGCCGACGCGGCGATGAACTCTCGCTCGAGGACGGTGAGCTCGGCTTCGGCGAGCGCCTGGGCCTCGACGAGCCGAGGTCCGAACCAGGTCTGGTCGCGACGTCTCCCGGCGCGCTGCCACTCCGTCGCCGCGGCCGCGACGCGTTCGCGGCGTGCGCGATCCTCGGCATCGGCATCGAGCCAGTCGCGGAGCGTGCCCCAGCCCCGGATCAGCACCTCGTGCGCGAGCTCGTACGTCGCGCCTTCATCGCCGTCGTAGACCACGACGAGCCGACCGCGGATCAACTCGTCGAGCGCGTGGCGGGCGCCATCGCCGATCAAGAGCTCGGCATCGGAGCGGCGCACGCGCGTCCCGAGCGAGGTCACGAGCCGCAACAAGATGCGACGAGCCGACACGCGCTCGACTGCAGGCATACCGGCGA
Organism: Kofleriaceae bacterium; assembly: GCA_025357755.1. Lineage (GTDB taxonomy): Bacteria > Myxococcota_A > Polyangia > Haliangiales > Haliangiaceae > JABFXX01. Next base: position 10,605 of record JANXOP010000287.1, read on the forward strand.
TCACCGCATCGCCATGGCGAGCGAGCGCGCCCGCGACCCCGCCCATCAGGTCGAGAGCGGACTCCTTGATCACGTGCTGTTCGCGATCGCGCGCCTCCCACAGCTCGGCGAGGGCGAACGACAGGAGCGGCAAGCCGCCGGCTCCCGCATTCGCGGTCGCATCGACGAGCTTGGTGATCATCTCTTCGGATTCGAACGCGAAGCCCGTGACGTTCGCCGGCCCCGTGATGACGTCGCGCAGCCGCTCCGACGGCAGCGGGCTCACGAAGAACAGCAGCCGGGCGAGCTCTTGGCCTAAGCGCGGAAGGTTCGCGATCCGCGACAAGAAGTCCGCGCGCACGGTCATGATCAGGCGGACCTGCGAGGTGCCTTCGCTCAGCCGCGCGAGCCCTGCCTCGAGCGCCGCGACCTCGGCCGGATCGCCGACGGTGACGAGCTCTTCCATCTGATCGACGAACAACACCACGCTGCGTTCGCTCGCGCGCCGATGCAGCTCGCGTGGCAGCGCTTCGGGGTCCGCGAGGATCCGGCCCGCGATCTCCGGATCGCCGAGCGCCGCCGCCAACGAGGCGAGCGGGCGGCGACCGGGGGTGAACGTCGCGGCTTCCCATTCGCGGCCGGCACCGAGCGCCCCGTCGAGGATCGCGGGAATCACGCCGGCGCGCACCAGCGATGACTTGCCGACGCCGGAATCACCGGTGACGATCAACACCGATTCGGTGCGCAGGCGCTCGATCGCGGCGCCGACCTCGAGGGCACGCCCGAAGAATAGGCCGCGATGATCCGCGTTGAACGCACGCAGCCCGCGGTAGGGATTTTCGCCGACGCGAATCGCGAACGCGCGGGACGGCTGGAGCTGCTCGAGCGCCTCGCGCAGCTCTTCACCGCCCGCGAACCGCTTCTCGGGATCGCTCTCGAGACACCGCGCGACGATCCGCGCGAGCCGGGGCTCGGCACCCGGCAGCTCCGGCGCGAGGCGGTCGGGCGTGCCGAGCTCGGTTGCCGAGAGGCCGGCGAACGGCACGCCCCCCGCGACCATCTCGAACACCATCGCGCCGAACGAATAGACGTCGGAGCGCCGGCTCGCGACGTGCCCGTTCCACACTTCGGGCGCCATGTAATCGGGCGTGCCGACCGGGATGGCGCCCGCTTCTTCGGAGCCCTCGAGCAACACTCGCGCGAGCCCGAAATCGACGAGCTTCGCGATGCCGTCCTCGGTGACCATCGCGTTGCCTGGCTTGATATCGCAATGCACGACACCGCGACGATGCGCGGCGGCCAACCCCCGCGAGAGATCGATCGCGATGCCGAGCACGTCCTTGGCGGGAATCGGCAGCATCTCGCGCAAGGTCTTGCCACGCACGAACTCGCTGACGATGTAGGGCCGGTCACTGAGCTCGCCGACGCGATACACGCCGACCACGTTCGGATGCTGGATGCGCGCAGCCGCGCGCGCCTCCATCAAGAAGCTCTGGCGCGCATCGAGATCGGGTTCGACGCTCGCGATGAACTTGATCGCGACGGGGCGCGCGAGCACCGCATCCTCCGCGAGGTAGACGCGACCCATCTGCCCCCGCCCGAGCTCGCGAACGAGCACGTAGTCATCGAACTCCTTCGGAGGATCGAAATCGGTCACGAGAGGACCGCCACATAATGCACCAGATCGGTTGTGCGCGCGTGACGACTACCGACGGAGTCGGCGACAGTTGCAATTGGCAACCCAACAACGAAAGCCCCGATCCCGTAACGGGAACGAGGCTACTCGTCGATCCACATCAGACGAGGTGGGAGATCAGAACGCCGGGAGCTCGTCGATGAGCGTCGCGCCGTTCGCGAACGACTGACCGCACGAGCCGCCCACCGGGAGGGTACCGTCGGTCACGCAGGTCGGCGTCGGGTTACCGACGTGCGTGTAGCGGGTGTGGGCAGTGTCGAGGATGCAGCGTGCACCCGACGAGGTCCACTCCGCCTCCGCGCCCCACGATTCGGTGTCCGTCTGGACGCCCGCGACGTCGTACAGGTTCACGGTCTGACCGTTCGCCGTGTAGGCGTGGCCGTTGCCGCAGTAATCGCCGCGCAGCATGCGCACGCACGATTGGAGCTCCTCGTCGTAGCCGAGCCAGCCCTTGTAGCCCATCTCGACGCACTTCGCGATCGTCTTGGCGCGGCACGACCAGGTGAACTGCGTACCGTCGTTGGAGTACGCGCCGCCGCCGACCATGCCCGATTCGGTGTTCCACACGCCGGGGACCGCGATCGCTTGAATCGCGACGCCGTTCGCGTCGGTGCCGCACAGCGGGTTCCAGGCGTCGTTCGCCCAGTACGAGACGCCGTAGAACGACAAATCGCTGTTCGACCCGGTGCCCTGCGCGAAGCTATCGATCCGGGTCACGAGCATCGTGCCGTCCGAGAGGTTGCCGGCCCACGTGGTGCCGTTGAGCGACGTGCCGTTGAGCGACGTGCCGTTGAGCGACGTGCCGTTGAGCGACGTCCCATTCAGCGAGACGCCGTTGAGCGACGTGCCGTTGAGCGACGTGCCGTTGAGCGACGTGCCGTTGAGCGACGTACCGTTCAAAGACGTGCCGTTGAGCGAGGTGCCGTTGAGCGAGACACCGTTGAGCGACGTGCCGTTCAGCGACGTACCGTTCAGGGAGACGCCGTTGAGCGAGACGCCGTTGGCCGACACGAGGTCCTGGCCCACCTGGCTGGTGCTGACCGTGTCGGCACATGCGCCGATCGCGACCAGAGGTACGAGAAACTGGATCAATGTACGTTTCATAGATCCACCGACCTCGGCCAATTGCGGGAACCATGTAGGGGCGAAGTTTCGATAGTTTGAAGATCCCTCCAAATGGGGGCGCAAGACCCCGATGATCCTGGCTATCTGCACCTCAAGCGCACAGACTCGCTGACCTATTTCGTCGGCTGTGAATCGGTCTGCGCTGCCTTGCGCTGCGCGGCGGCCTCGCGGAACGTTGTGCAGGTGTCGTTACGAATCACCCACAGCGCGTTGTCCAGGCACAGGTCGAGCGAGTTTAGCTCGCAGGTCACGCCGGTCTCGTCGACCAGCATCGCGTCGTACGTGCCGCAGCTCGTATCGATCCGGACCGTTTCACCCGGCAGGAGCTGGTTGTTCGAGACCAGGTTCGGCCCCCACGACGACGAGCTGACGTCCGTGAGGTAGAGCTCGGTGATCGTGAAATCGGATTGGTTGTCGACCGAGATCGACGAGGTCGTGGTGCAGGCACCGAGGAGCGAGGCGATCAAAGCTAGGTTCTTCATGGAGAACTTCAAGAGCAAACATGATGCCTACGCGGAAACGCGGACTTACCAGGTTCTTCGTGTGTACCCCTGGTTACGGTGTGCCGATGCGCCCCGCCACATCCACCGCAGCGACGGCGTGCTTCGTGAGGTCGCGGATCGCGCGCCGCAGATCATCGACGATGCGCTGGGTGGCCCACCCCGTCTTGTGCGCGACATCTTCGACCCGCTGGCGCGCCGCCTCGAGCGAGTCGAGCGCGGCGAGCGAGAGCTGGTAGTTGCCGCTCTCGGGCCGATCGAACACGAGCGTCTTGCCATCGAGCGTGGCGAACCAATAGCCCCACGCCTTCTTGCGATCGAGCCGCGGCTTGTCGGTGCCGACCGAGGTGCGCTTCGTCATCGCGGACGATCTTACCAACGGTGATGGGCTAAAATCCGTCAGGCGATGACGACCGACCACGCGAAGGCGAAGGCCATCTACGAGAGCTATCTCGCACGCGAGGCGATGCTCGCGCCGCGTCGTGACTATGCCCGCCGGGTCGCCAAGGCAACGGGCGGCACCGGCCAGACCCCCGTCGAGCCGCTCGCGACGATGGGCAGCAAGGGCGGACCGCTGGTGTGCGACGTGTGTCGCAAGCCGATGATCCTCGAGGGCGGTGCCTACCAAGGCCTCTTCGCCGACGAGGGCTGGCGTCGCAATCCGACGAAGGACTGGACGTCGTGGATCTCCGGCGGCATGGTCGTGCGCATCGAGACCAACGGGATGTTGTTTCTGTTCCACGGCTATCCCGGGCGATCGGGATGCGTGCAGATCGCGGACAAGGCCGAGCGCCAGCGCCGCGCGGACTTCGTCGAGCGGCCGGACCTGATGGAGATCTTGGATCAGCTGTCCGCCTATTTCGCGGCCGAGCTACCGGAGCAAAATTCCGACGCGGTGTTGAACGACATCTACCGCGTGCTCTTCAAGTACGACCCGGGCCTCGGAGTGAACGCACCCTGAGGGGCGGCGGATTCCTGCGCGCTACTTGAGGGCCACCGCGAGCGCGAGCAGCAACAACACGCACGCGACTCCCATCAACCACGCTTGCAGCGTGTACACGCTCTTGAGCTTTCGCATCGCATACATCAGGTTCATCACGTCGCTGCCCTGGGTCTTGGAGATTTCGGCCAAGGACGTCGCGGCGCTCGAGAGCCAGGCGCCGACGAAGATCATCATCGCCCCCTGCCCCATCGTCAGCAGGCCGCGCAGGTTGATCCCAGCGGCGAGCCCGCCGACCAACTGGAGTACGCCGAACACGATCGTCACGATCCCGACGAACTTCATCGCGGACGACAGACTTGCGAACGTGGTGTTGTCACTGTCGGAGAACTCGAACTCGCCGTTCCCCGAATTGGCGGAGTCCTGCGGATACTGCTCCTGGGGCGGAACGATGACGCCATCCGGAATCACGAGCTTTGACATGGCCCGAGTGTACGGTCAGCGCGCGAGCGATTCTCCGAATCCCATGCCAAACACGACCCCCGCGTAGCGGGCCCCGAACCACTCCTGGTAGAGGATGCCGCCGTACGGACCCCGGTGGTGTTCGGGCTGGAAGCGCACGCCGACGAACGTGCTCGCCTCGGTGTGGTCGACGAGCGAGGGCGCGTCGTCGCTGCGCCCCACGACGTACGACAGGCGCGCACGCGCGAGCAAGTGATACTCGGCTTCGCCGAGCTCGAGCGTCGCCTCGACGGGAAACAGCACGCCATCATCGACGGGCCCACTCGCACCCTCGAATTCGATCCCGGTACCGATCGAGAGATACGAGCTCGTGCCGAAAGTCTTACCGACCCCGAATGGCAAGAACGAGACATCGTAGGCGAGCCCGACCTGGTGCCCCGCGTCGACGCCGAGCGACATGCTCATCGCGTAGCGATACGGTCCGGCGATGAAGCCCGCGCCGAGCGTGGCGAGGACGAGCTGATGGATCGCGGGGTCCGGGGTCGGCGAATCGAGCTTCGCGAGCACGTCGACCTCGCCCCGGAGATCGAGCTCGTGCACGATCGCGGGTGGGTTGGACGTCGGCACCGGCACGTTCGTATTCTCCACGAATTTTCATCGACGCACGCACTCCGATGCGATGCGCGCAGAATTTTATCGAGCGTCAGCGCTCGCGGTTGGCCGAGGCTGCGCGACAGCGCACGGTCATCTCGATGCTAGTGTCGTCGCTGTGGGTGTGTTCGACCTCGTCGATATCGGTATCAACTTGACGCATCGCTCGTTCGATCGCGATCGCGACGCCGTGATCGCTCGCGGCGTCGCGGCCGGTGTCACCACGCTCGTGATCACCGGCACGAGCGCGCCGGATAGCCAGCGCGCGGCGGGACTCGCGCGCGAGACGCGGTCGTTCTCGACGGCCGGCGTCCATCCACATCACGCCAACGATTGCGACGAGCACACGATCGCGGCGCTGCGCATCCTCGCGGCCGAACCCCACGTCGTGGCGATCGGCGAGTGCGGTCTCGATTTCAATCGCGACTTCTCACTACGCGATGTTCAGGAGCGCTGGTTCGAGGCGCAGCTCGAGCTCGCCGCCGAGCTCGCCCTGCCCTTGTTCTTGCACGAGCGCGATGCCTCGGACCGGATGCTCGCGCTCCTCGCGAAGCATCGGGCCAGCCTGGTCGGTGGTGTCGTGCATTGCTTCACCGGCACGCGCGCGATCGTGGAGCGCTACCTGGCCCTCGATCTTCACATCGGTATCACCGGCTGGATCTGCGACGAGCGGCGAGGCGCGAGCCTCGTCGATGCGGCTGGCGCCATCCCGCTCGATCGCCTGATGATCGAGACCGACGGGCCGTTCCTCTTGCCGCGCGCGCATCTGCCCGTGGACCCGAAGCCGCTCGACGGGCGTCGCAACGAGCCGGCGTTCTTGCCCGCGGTGGTGGCGGGCATCGCGCGTGCGACGCGGCGCGACGAGCTCGAGATCGCCGTCGAGAGCACGCGCACCGCGCGGCGCTTCTTCGGCATCGGCTGACGAACGTGATCGTGATCTACTTGTTGGGCTCGCTGTGATCGCGACCGCGAAGCAGTGATTCCGGGTGGCGGCTGAGGTAGTCGGTCAGCGTGCGCAACGAGAACGCGGCGCGGTCGAGCTCTTCGAGCGTGCCGCGTGCCGTCTGCTGGATCGCGGAGTCGGGTGCCGCCACGTTGTCGCGGAGCGCTGCGAGGCTGTCCCTGAGCGCACCCATCGCGGTCTCGGCCTTCGCGAACAAGCCCTGCATCGCGGGCATCACGTTGGTGTCGAGGTGGCCGAGCAACGAGCTCGCTTTTTGCGCCGTGGTGTCGAGGTCGGCACCGATCTCTTCGAACGGAATCCGATCGACCTTCGCGAGGATGCTCTCGAGATGCTCCTGCATCTGCTCGCCGCCGCCACGCTCGGTCGGCACCACCCAGACGCCGTTCTTCGCGACCACGGGGCTCGGCTTCGCGCGCGGGAACCACGCGAGGTCCACGTAGTACGCGCCGGTCAGGATGTTGCTCGTCTTGATCTGCGCGCGTAGGCCGCGGTCGACGAGCGTCTGCAACATCTGCGGTCCGCTCAGTCCGCTCCGCGCGCCTTCAGCGACGAGCTTGGTGTACACGCGGCCGAGGCGCTCGGGGAACACGTTCGCGCGCGCGTCGAAGTGAAACGACCTCGTGGCCTCGTCGTAGTCAGGCACGATCTCGACGATCTCGCCGATGTGCACCCCTTCGAACTCGACGTTGACACCGGTGGCGGTACCGCGGATCGGCTGATCGAACCGCATCTCGAGGGGCAACCCGGCCGCATCGGGCATCGCCATCGCGTGGCGGACGTCGGGGTAGAGATGGAATTGCTGGTTCTGCTTGGCGGGCGGCGTCACCGGCGCGTGCTCGCGCACGCCGAATTCGACGCCCCCGGCGACCACCGTCGCGAGCGACTCGGTGTTGACACGCAGCCCACTCGCATCGAGCGTGACGTCGAGACCACTCGTGTTCCAGAACACGGTGTTCTCGGTCACCAGGCGGTCGTAGGGTGAGGCGACAAACACCTCGAGGTCGGTCGACTTACCGTCCTTCGCGATATCGATCGACAGGATCGCACCGACGCTCTGACGCTGCACGTAGATCGGAGACTGCGGCGCGAGAGATCCCGCGTCGGTCGTGCTCAGCCGATAGCGCGTCCCCGCTTGATCGTTCGTGACGCCGGGCGGTCGTTCGAGCCCGACAAACTTCTTCTCTTCCTCGGTGGAGGTTCCGACGTCGACGCCGATGAAGGCGCCCGAGAGCAGCGTGCCGAGCCCCGAGATGCCGCCGACGCCGACCCGCGGTCGCTCGACCCAGAACTTCGAATCCTTGGTCGCGATGCTCGCACCGCCGCCGGTCAGCTTGATGGTTGCGATGATGTGGCGCCGATCGGGAGACAGATCGACGCTCGTCACCTTACCGACGGGCACGTTCTTGTAGCGGACCTCCGACTTGCCTCCTTCGAGCCCGTCCGCGGTATCGAAGGTGATGTGGATCGTGGGTCCGGTGTGGAGGTACGTCCGCACGGCGAGCACGCTGGCGGCGACGATCGCGATCAGGGGCACGATCCAGACCGCCGAGGGTCGCCCGGCCTTGCGATGTTGAACGGCCGGTGCGGGGAAGTTCTCGTCACTCATGCGTACCTCGATCCCAGATCGCTCGCGGGTCAAACGACGACGACGCGAGCATGGTCAGGATGACCACACCGGCGAACGGCAAGATGGCGGGGCCCGGATCGATCTTGGCGAACCGGCCGAGCTGGACGACTGCCGCGAGCAGGGCGACGACGAACACGTCGAGCATCGACCAGTGGCCGGCGACCTCGAGCACGCGATAGAGCAGCGTCCGGCCGTGGCGAAACCTCGTCGAGTGCTCGTCCGACGAGACGAGTAGCACGCCGAGCGATATGATCTTGACGAGCGGGATCACGATGCTCGCCGTGAACACGAGCGCCGCGAGTGGCCACGATCCTTCTCTCCACAGGAACGCGATGCCCGACAGGATCGTGTCTTCGCGGTGCGACGAAAAAGAATCCGTCTGCATCATCACGAGCATGTTCGCCGGCAGATAGAGGATCGCCGCCGCCGCCAGGAACGCCCACGAACGGGTCCTCGCGTTTTGCTTGCGGATGTGGACCTGCTCGCCGCAGCGCGGGCAGATGCCCGGGACCGCCGCGGTCCGTACGACCAGCTCGCACGTCTCGCACGCCGCGAGGCCAATATCGATCGCGCGCGTCATCGCGCCAGCTTTCCGAGCTCGTCCGCGCGCCGCCACATCATCCCGCGATCGAACGAAGCGAGCGATGCGAGCGCGAGGGTCATCACGGCGACGCCGAACAGGCCCCATCCCGGGACCGTCTCGGCGAGGCCCGCGAGCTTGACGACCGCGACCACGACGCCGAGCAGGAACACCTCGACCATGCGCCACGGCCGCATCACGTGCATGAGCCGCATGATCGTGGTGAAGCCGAGCGGTCGGGTACGCAAGCACAGCGGCACGAGAACCAAGAGCAGGAGCCCCAGCTCGAACAGCGGAGCGACGATCAAGGTCACGGCGAGCGCGACCGCGACCGCAGGCAGGTCCTGAACATACGATGCGGTGATCGCGCGCCACAGGGTCGCCTCGGTCTGGAACCCTCCGGAGGTCAGGGTGATCAGCGGAAACGTGTTCGCCACCACGAACGCCAGGGTCGCCGTGATGGTGACCGCGAGCATGGCGCCGAGATCGGTGTTGCCGTGATAGAGCGGCCGTCGGCAGTTCGTGCACCTCGCGACGCCGCGCACAGGGACGTCGATGCGTTCGTGCACCGTATCGCAGTACATACAGATCGCGAGCTCTCGCATGGCGGGTGGCGCGAGTCATCGTGCAACCAATACGCCATCTCATCGAATCTCTCGGGCGTGCAGGATCTCGGTTTGCAAGGTGTCCAGGCGTGCCCGAGCCAGCTGTACCGGCCTGCGTGGTGATCGTCGATGACGAGAGCGATATACGCGAGCTGCTCCGAGAGCTGCTCGAACGCCGCGGGTACACCGTGCGTACTGCCGCCAATGGCCGAGAGGCCCTCGCCGTCCTCCACTCGCGGAGCGATGTCCGCTTCGTACTGACGGATCTGGTCATGCCGGAGGTCGACGGGCTCGGCCTGCTCGAGTCGATGTCGTCAGACCCGAAGCTGTGCGGCGTCCCGGTGTGCATGTCGACGGCAACGCCCGTGGAGCTTCCCCCGCACGTGCCGTGCCTGCCCAAGCCGATCGACCTGGAAAAGCTCTACGCCCTGATCGCCCGGCACTGCGTCACTTGATCACGATCGAACGCCCAGCGTGCGTTCGCGCTCGGCTTGGACCCGTTCCGGCCTCCGAGGAAGCCCTAGAACCGGGCATCGGCATTGCACGAGCAGAGGCTCGAAGATGGCCGCGAACAACGAGCTGGTCGTGTTCGCGCTCGGCCCACGCATGGTCGGAGTTCCGGCCTCGACCGTTCGCGAGCTCGTCCGCGCGGTCGCGGTCACCGAGCTGCCAGGCGCTCCGCCTGGAGTCGACGGCGTGATCGACCTTCGGGGCACCCTGATCCCGGTGGTCGACCTCAGCCTGCGACTCGGAATCACGCCGCGCCCGATGCGCGCGTCCGACCAGCTGTTGATCTGCGATGTCACGGTCGGACCGCTCGCGGTGCGCACGGACCGGGTGATCGAGCTGCGGTCCTCCAGCGCGGACAGCGTGCCGCTGGGGGCCGAGTCCGATCCGATCGTGCGCAGCCTCGCGCGGACGGCGGACGGAGTGATCGTGATCGCCGAGCTAGCCGCGTTCCTCGCCGAACCGGATGTGACTGCCCTCGCCCTCGCGATCGCGCGGCTGAGAGCTGTCGCATGAGACTCCACGACCAGCTCGTGACGCGCGCCCTCGACGAGGTCAACCGACATGCCGGTCTGTTCTTCAAGGACGTCCGGCTCACCGGTGCAGTCGAAACGATCAACGAATGGATCGTGGAGCACGGGATCGTGAACCCGGTGGATATCGGCCCCGGCGTCGCGCTCGATGCCCTGCTCGAAGATCTGGTCGTCCACGAGAGCTACTTCGATCGCGACATCGAGCAGCTGCGGCTCGTCGACGAGCTCGTGCTCGCGCGGCTCGCTCGCACCACCGATCCGATCAAGGTCTGGAGCGCCGGCTGCGCGAGCGGCGAAGAGCCGTACACGCTCGCGTTCATGCTCGCGGCGCGTGGGCTGTTGCAGCGCGCGACGATCACCGCGACCGACCTGTCGCGCCCGGCGCTCGTGCGCGCACGCGCGGGGCGTTATCGAGCGTGGGCGGTACGCACGGGCGCGAACAGCCCGGCGATGCGCTTCCTGGTCCCGTGCGCCACCGAATGGTGCGTGCCCGAGTCGATCAAGGAGGCCGTCGATTTCGAGCTACTCAATCTGGTCGAGGATCCGTTCCCGGCGGCTCAGGATCTGATCACGTGCCGCAACGTCCTCATCTATCTCGATCAAGCCGCCGTCGCGGTCGTCGCGCAGAAGTTCGCGAACGCACTCGCACCGCATGGCTGGTTGTTCGTCGCACCCTCGGATCCACGCCTCGATCCGTACGCGCCGCTCGCGGCGACCGTGACCGATCGCGGCGTCTACTATCGCCGCGCTGATCAGCTCGAGCCCGTGCCCGCGCGCAGGCCGCGTGCGTCGGTGCCACCGCCGATCTTCATGCCGCCGCTCCGCGTCGCGCGTGCACCGTCGGTCACCATCCCGCCCGCGCCGAAGCAAGACACCCGAGCCGCTCGCGACCATGCTCGCATGCTGGCGGATCGCGGCGACTACGAAGGAGCACGCGCGGTCCTCGTGAGCGCGATCGCGGCGACGCCACTCGATGGCGAGCTGTACTTCCTCGAGGCGGTGCTGCTCGCGGCGGACGATCTCGCCGCCGCCCTCGCCTGCCTCGATCGCGCGATCTATCTGAGCCCCGATGCGCCGGTGAGCTATCTCTTCGCGGGCCGGTTGAGGCACTCCTCCGGTGACCGGATCGGCGCACGACGCTCCTACGCGCGCGCGCTCGTACTGCTCGAGGCTTCGCCGCCCGACGAGCGCGTGCTGTGGTCGGACGAACCTGCGTGGATCATGGCCGACGCCTGCCGGCGTGCATTGGCAGCGTTGTGAAGACAGATCGCGACATCCTCGTGGCGCGCGCGAAGCGCCTCGCCGTCCCGGTCGGAGAGATCGCCGCGACCGATGGCCGGTCGGCGATCGTCGTCGAGATCGATGCCCAGCGCTTCGCCTTTCCGCTCGTCGATGTCCGGCGTGCCTTGGTACTCGGGCCGCTGACCGAGCTGCCCCACGTGCCCCCGATCGTGCTCGGCCTCGGGACCGCCGATGGCGATGTCCTCGCGGTGTTCGATGGTCGGGTGTGGGCTGGCGGCTCGCGGCGGCCCGCGGCCGATCTCACGCCCGTGTTGATCCTCGGCACCGCGCAAGCACCGCTCGCGTTCGCCGTCGATCGCTTTGCGGGCTCGCTCGCGCTGCCCGGAGCCGGTTCGGCTGACCCGGAGATCACCGCCGACGGCGTCCTGATCGTCCGGGTCGATGCGCTGCTCGCGGATCCACGCTTTTCGTCAGTCACGTCTCTAGAAGGAACCGCCGATGACCATCACTAAGAAGATCAGCCTCGGGTTCGCGATCCCGATCATTTTGCTCCTGGTTGTGGGCGTGCTCGCGCGCCAGGTCTCGGCTCGGCTGGCGAGCACGACCGATTGGGTCGAGCACTCGATGGAGGTCGAGAACACGATGCAAAAGGCCTTGACCCGCATGGTCGACGCCGAGACCGGAGGCCGTGGGTTCTTCATCACCGGCGACGAGGTGTTTCTCGAGCCGTATGTCAGTGCGCAGACCGATGTCACGCGGCTGTTCGACCACGCAGCGGGCCTCACGACCGACAACCCGGAGCAGCGCTCGCGGATCGAAGCCGCGCGTACCTCGGCCGCACTTCGGTTGAGCAGCCTCGCGGCCGGCATCGAGCAGCGCCGTCACGGGGCCTTCGATGCCGAGACCGCTCGTACCACGCTCGCGACGGGCAAGGCTTCGATGGACAAGTTGCGCGGTGACTTCGCCTCGATCGCGGACGCCGAGGCTGCGCTCCTGACCGGGCGGCGCGCGGATGCGGCGGTCGCGGTCAACACGGCCGAGACCTTCCTCTTGATCGCGATCATCGGTGGCGTGCTCGCCGCGATCCTCGCGAGCTTCCTGATCGCGCGCTCGATCCTGTCGCCGATTCGCCACCTCCGCGAGGGTGTCGATCGCGTGGCCGGTGGCGACCTCAACCATCGCATCACTACGCGCGCCAAGGATGAGACCGGCGCGCTCGCGAGCGCGTTCAACGTGATGGTCGAACGGCGCAAGGAAGCCGAGGCCAAGGCCGCAGCGCTCGCCGAGATCCGCGAGAAGACCCTGGAACGGGTCGGCGAGATCGCCTCGCAACTCGCGACCGCCGCCGAGGAGCTCCACGCCACGACGAGCAGCCAGGCCTCGGGCGCGCAGGAGCAATCCGCGGCGGTCGCCGAGACCACCGCGATCGTCGAGGAGGTCGTGCAGACCTCGCAGCAAGCCGCCGAGCGCGCCCAGCAAGTCTCCGAGATCGCGCGCGACGCCTCGGATGTCGGGGCCTCGGGCCAGACCGCGCTGGACAAGGCCACCGCGACGATGGGCAACGCGCGCGATCAAGCGAATCGCGTCGCGACGAGCATCCTGTCCCTCGCCGAACAAGCTCAGTCGATCGGCGAGATCATCACGAGCGTCGACGACATCGCCGAGCAATCGAACCTGCTCGCCCTCAACGCCGCGCTCGAGGCGGCGCACGCTGGCGAGCGCGGCAAGGGCTTCGCGGTGGTCGCGACCGAGATGAAGTCGCTCGCCGAGCAATCCAAGGCAGCAACCGTCCAGGTCCGGCGCATGCTCGGTGCGATCCAGAAGCAATCGAACGATGCCGTGCTGATGACCGAGGCCAGCACGCGCGGTCTCGGCGAGGCCTCGACGGCGGCGGAGAGCGTCGGCATCTCGCTCCGGACGCTCGCAGATGCGGTGGCCAATGCCTCGCAAGCGGTCGCGCAGATCGCGGCCTCGGCGCGCCAGCAATCGGGCGGGCTCCAGCAGATCAACCAAGCCATGCGCGACGTGGCGGGCGTCGCGAATCAGAACCTCGCGACCACGCGCCAGGTCGGTCAAGCCGCGCGCGATCTCACCACGCTCGGGACGACGCTGCGCGACGCGTTCGGCCAGAGGCCCAGTGGACGAAGCTGATCTAGCGGCACAGCTCGCGCTGCTGCTCGGAGAAGAGCTCGCGGATCGGATCCCCGATCTCAATGGGGTGCTGCTCTCGATCGAACGTACGCCGAGCGACGTCGCGCTCGCGCGCGAGCTCCACCGCTTGATCCACGTCGTCAAGGGGGCGAGCCGATCGGCCGGCATGATCGAGATCGAGGCCGCGTGTCACGAGCTCGAGTCGCTGCTCGCCACGGTCGAGCCCGGTGCGGCCATTCCGGCAACGACGATCGCGCGCGGCATCAACTTCACCGACCAGCTCGAACAAGCGCGCAAGCAGCTCGTCGCCGGCCAACCGGTATCGCTCGCGGCGCCGGCCGTCGCCACGGAAGAAGCGGCCGCCGCGACTCCCGATGCGACCGTCCGCGTCGCCGCAGAGGACCTCGATCTCATGATGGGCCGCAGCGCTGCGGTACTCGTCGCGCGCCAGCGCTTGTCCGATCCGATCCGGATCCTCAGCGAGCTCGAGATCGAGCTCGCGCAACGCCGCAGCCTTTCGCCCGCGCAGCTCGCGAGCACGAGTCGTCGCTTGTCCTCGGTGCACCGCACCCTGGCCCGCGCGCTCGCGAGCCTCGATAGCTCTTCTTCCAGGCTCGACGAGCACGTCCGCCGGATCCGGCTGCGCTCGATCGGGGATGCCGCCCGCGGCTGCGAGCGCATCGTCCACGATACCGCGGCCGCGACCGGCAAGCGCGCCGAGCTGTTCGTCCATGGCAGCGAGGTTCGCGTCGATCGCGCGCAGGTCGAAGTACTCCGCGATGTCCTGATCCAGATCGTTCGCAACTCGGTCGCGCACGGCATCGAGATGCCGGAGGTCCGTGCGCTCGCCGGTAAGCCCGAGCTCGGCCACGTCACGATCGAAGCCGAGATCGCGGGCGATTCGGTGCGGGTCACGGTCTCGGACGATGGTGGCGGTCTCGATCTCGCGGCGATCGCGGCGCAGGGTGCGCGGCGCGGAGTACGCATCGAATCGATCGCCGATGCCGAGCGCGCGATCTTCGCGCCCGGGCTCTCGACCGCCGCGCAGATCACCGAGATGGCGGGCCGCGGCGTCGGGCTCGACGTCGCGAAGCAGCGAATCGAAGCGATGCACGGCTCGATCACCGTGAGCTCGGAGCGCGGCCGCCACACCACGTTCACGATCGAGCTACCGACCACGGTCGCCACGATCACCGCGATGGTCGTCTCGTGCGCGGGGGTGGCCTACGCGATTCCCTCCGCGAGCGTCGAGCGCGCGGTCCGGATCGAGCGCAAGGGCGTACGTCACGCCGAGGGCAGATCGCTCGTCCGGATCGACGCGACCTGGCTCTCGCTCGGGCTGCTCGCCAGCGTGCTCGGCAAGCCTGCCGTGTTGGCCGAGAAGGCAGCAGCGGTCGTGCTGATCCAGAGCGGCCGGCGCATCGTGCTCGCGATCGATGCGATCGTCGGGATCTCGGACCTCGTGGTCGGCGCGCTCGATCCGAGACTCGGGCGCGTTCGCCATCTCACCGGGCAAGCGCTGCTCGCGAACGGGCGCGTCGCGCTCGTGGTCAATGCGAGTGACATCATCGACGACGTGCTCGGGATGACCGTGAGCTTGCCGACCGTCGCCGCGCCGACGAAGCGACGCAGGATCATGGTGGTCGACGATTCGGCGACCACGCGAGCGCTCGAGGCCAACATCCTGCGGACCGCGGGGTATGAAGTCCTCGTCGCGGTCGATGGCGAGGCGGCATTCCGCCAGCTCACCGAGGACCCTCACGTCGACCTGGTGGTCTCGGATATCGATATGCCCAACCTCGACGGCTTCGGCCTGACCCAGGCCATTCGTAGCAGCGATCGGGTCGCGACCGTGCCGGTCGTGCTGGTCACCGCGCGTGGCACCGACGAGGATCGTGCACGCGGCTTGCGCGTCGGCGCGAATGCGTACCTCGTCAAGAGCAGCTTCGATCAGACGGTCCTGCTGCAAACGATCGCGAGGCTGTTGTAATGGCGAAGCTCCGTATCCTCGTCGCCGAGGATTCCCCCACCGCGCGCCGCTTGCTCGTGTTGCTCCTCAACGCGGACGCCGAGCTCGAGGTCATCGGTGAAGCGCGCGATGGCTCCGAAGCGATCGAGTTGTGCAAGAAGCTCCGGCCCGATCTCGTCACGATGGATATCCAGATGCCGGTGATGGATGGCGTCGAGGCCACGCGTCGGATCATGATCGAATCGGCGACCCCGGTCGTGATGGTCTCGAGCCTCGATCCGAACGACGTGCGCAGCTCGATGCACGCGCTCAATGCGGGTGCGCTCGCGGTACTCGCCAAGCCCGCGGGCCCCGGGACGCCGCGGTTCGATCGCGATAGCCGCGAGCTGGTCACGACGATCAAGGCGATGGCGCAGGTCAAGCTCGTACGGCGCTGGGCCACGGTCCCGCCGTACCGCACGACCGGCACCAGGCCGATCGCGCTCGAGGCTCGCCAGATCGCCGCGGTCGGCCTGGTCTCCTCGACGGGAGGTCCGAACGCATTGCGCGCCGTCCTCAGCGCGCTGCCGGATGATTTCGCGCCTCCGATCATGATCGTCCAGCACATCGCGGCGGGCTTCGCGCAGGGCCTCGCCGAGTGGCTGACGACCACCACGAGACGCACGGTCAAGCTCGCTGTCGATGGCGAGCGCTTCGCGAATAACATGGTCTACGTCGCGCCCGACGATCGCCACCTCGAGGTCGCGCGCGATCGGCTGATCGTAGCCGCATCACCGCCGGTCGAGGGGTTTCGGCCTTCGGGCACGCGCCTCCTGAGCTCGCTCGCCGCGGTGTTCGGCCCCCGCGCGATCGGCGTGATCATGACCGGCATGGGTCACGATGGGGTTGCAGGCCTGCTCGAGATGCGCGATGCAGGTAGCGCGGTGTTCGCCCAAGACGAAGCGAGTTGCGACATCTTCGGCATGCCAGGCGCCGCGCTCAAGGCCGGTGCGGTCGTCACGACCACGCCGCTCGCGGAGATCCCGACGCGGCTCGTCGAGCTCGTCGCGAAGGAGGCCGCCAGTGGAACGTGACCTGATCCTCAGCGAAGACCAGCGCGCTCGGATCGCCGCCGAGGAAGGCCAGCGCCGGTTATCGTATCTCTATCAGGCGACCGCGACCCTGTTCGTCGAACCGCTCGACTTCGCGCGGCGGCTCCGCGTCCTGACCCGGCTCCTGATCCCCGATCTTGGCGACTGGTGCTGGATCGATCTGATCGACGGTAACGAGGTGCGACGGGCGGTCACGTATCACTGGGATGCGACGCGCATGGAAGCGGATCCGGCCGGGCCGACCGTCGGCGATCCGGAGCGTTCGACCACGATCCCGATCCGCGACTCGGAGGGCGTGATCGGACACCTGACCCTGCGCTTCGTCGAATCGAATCGCCGATATAGGCCCGAAGACATCGAGCTCGCCACCGAGCTCGTCACGCGGGCGGCCTGGGCGCTCGAGTCGGCGCAGCTCTACGAGCGCGCGACGCGTGCGACCACCGCGCGCGAAGACATCCTGGCGGTCGTCGCGCACGACCTGCGCAACCCGCTCGCCACGGTGTTGATGGCGTCGTCGATCCTCAAGGAGTCCGAGCTCGGCAAGGACAACCTGCTGATGGTCGATCGGATCTCGCGAGCGGGCGCTCGGATGGAGAAGCTCGTCCAGGACCTCCTCGATTGGTCGGCCATCGAGAGCGGTCGGCTTGCCGTCGAACGCACGAAGGTCGCGGTCGGCACGGTGATCGACGACGTCCTCGATCTCTTCGCGGTCTCGGTGCGGGACGCGCGCGTCGAGGTCGACCGCCCGAGCGACGAGACGATCGAGCTGGCGTGCGATCCATCGCGGACAAACCAGGTGTTCTCGAACCTCGTCGGCAACGCGGTCAAGTTCGCGCCGGCGGGCACAGCGATCCGGGTGACCACCGAGCTCGAGCCGACGTTCGTGCGGTTCGTGATCGAGGATCGAGGTCCGGGGATCGCAGCCGAGCACCTGCCCCACATCTTCGAACGCTACTGGCAGGTCGAAGGCGGCACGGCCCAGCGCCGCGGCGTCGGGCTCGGCCTCGCGATCACCAAGGGCATCGTGAGCGCACAGGGCGGCACGATCGACGTGACCAGCGAGCTCGGCAAGGGCTCGCGGTTCTCGTTCACCGTGCCCCGCGCTTAGTGCGCGAGCTCGGGCTTGCCCGCGACGAGGTTCGCGAGCCGCTTTGGAATCTCGGCGAGGACCGTGAGCTTCGCGACCACCCCCGCATCGAGCGCGGCCTTTGGCGTCTCGAACGTCGTGCAGCTCGCTTCATCTTGCGCGTACACCGCGCCACCGGCCTGCCCGATCTCGCGTAGCCCTTCGACTCCGTCGACGCCCGTGCCGGTGAGGAGCACGCCCGCAGCACCTGCGCCGTAGCTCTTCGCGAGCGAGGCCAGCATCACGGTTCCGGATGGTCGAGCGCCGTCGACCGCCGCATCGGTCGTGATCGAGATCTTGCCATCGATCACCGCGAGCTGATGGTCATCGGGCGCGACGTACACGACCCCCGTGGTGACCTGATCGCCGTCCTCGGCGACCTTCACGGTGCGCCCGGTCGCGGTGTTGAGCCACGAGGCGAACGCGATCGAGAACCCGGCGGCGATGTGCTGGACGATGAAGATCGGCGGCGTAATCTTGTTCGGGAGCGCCTTGAAGAACGTGCGTAGCGCGATCGGGCCGCCGGTCGAGGCGACCAGCCCGATCACGTCGATCTTCGGCGCGGTGGCCGGGCGCTCGGCCGTGGCGTGGCGAACGGGAGCAACCGGAGCGGCCGCGGCGGCGGGCGTTCCAGCCGGCGGCTCGGCGGCCGCGGCCGTTCCCGAGAGTGCCTTTACGGTCGCGATCAGCTCGCGGCAATCCTTCTCGAACCGCGGCGTGCCGGGACCCGAGGGCTTCGCGAGGACGGCGAGCGCGCCCGCGTTGAACGCGAGCATCGATTTGCCGATCTCGACCGGATCCAGGGTCGAGACCATGATCACCGGGGTCGGCGAGGCTGCCGTGATCTGCCTCGTGGCCTCGAGGCCGTCCATCACCGGCATCTGGATATCCATCGTGATGACGTCGGGATGGAGTTGCGAAGCGAGCGCGACCGCCTCTTCCCCGTTCTTGGCCTGGCCCACGACGGTGATGTCCGGATCCGAGGACAGCAACGAGACGATCAACAGCCGCGCGGTGGCAGAGTCTTCAGCGACAAGGACGCGGAGCATTCCCCCATCTTTAGCAGTGTTCGAATCCCTTGGTCTACCGACGAAGAACGGCAGCGAGAGACTTCTTTTCGCACGGTGCCACGCGCTCACGTGCGCACGCGCACGGCGGGGTTCGTCAGATGAGAACAGCCACCAATCGGCCACGAAATCGTATAGTGACTTCGTGGCTCGGTCGCTCTTCGACGTCAGGCGTGGCGAGTACACGCGCGTCGCCAGAGCAGGCGGTGCGATGTTCTCGATCCTCGCGGGGTTCACGATCGCCGAGACCGCCCGCGACTCGCTGTTTTTGGGCTCGAACGGCGCGGGCAAGCTCGCGACCGCGTATCTGTTGCTCGCCGGTATCGCGATGGTCGCGCTCGCCGCGAATGCATGGCTCGTGCGCCGAGTCGGGCGCCGCGCCGCGTTGGTCGTGACCTTGATCGCCGCCGCGGGCGGGACCGCGGCGTTTTATACGGCAGACCGCGGCCCCACGATCGCGCTGATCTTGTACTTGTGGACCGGCCTGATCGGCACGGTCGTCGTCGTCCAGTTCTGGCTGCTGTCCGGCACGCGGTTCACGACCGCCGAGGCCAAGCGGTTGTACGGGCCGATCGCGGCGATGGGTGCGATCGGCACGCTCGCCGGTGCGGTCACGGCCTGGGCCGTGCTGCGCACGCTCGAGATCGAAGCGCTGCTGCTGGTCTCCGCCGGGTTCTACCTGATCGCTGCCGCCCTCCTCGCCCGCGATCGAGAGAGCGTCGAGCCGCGGCTCCGCGCCGCGCAAACCAAGCGGAGATTCGCGGCGGCGCCGTCGAAGTTGCGCGGCCAAGGCTATGCGGCACGCCTCGCGATCCTCACGGTGTGTGCCACCGCCGCCGCGCTGCTCGCCGATTACTTGCTCAAGTCCGCGGCGGCGGCTGCCTATCACGAGCAAGATCTCGCTCGGTTCATCGCGCGCTACAACGGGACGGTCGCCGCGCTGTCCCTCGTGTTCCAGATCGTCGGCACCGCGTGGCTGGTCCGCAAGATCGGCGTGCTCGGCATGATCCTGGTGCTGCCGCTGCTGATGCTTGCGGGTGGTGCGGCGTCGGTCGTGACGGCGGGCTCGTTCATCGCGATCGGGCTGACCAAGGGGGCGGATGCGTCGCTGCGCTACTCGGTCACCCGCGTGGCGACAGAGCTGTTGTGGATGCCTGTCGCGGAGAACGTCCGCGTCGGCATCCGCGAACCCCTCGAGAGCGTCGTGACGCGCCTGGTCCAGGCGCTGACGGCCGTGCTGCTGCTCGCGCTGGTCTCGCTGCACCTCGCGCGGGTCACCATCGTCGCGGTGATCCTGACCAGCATCGCCCTGGTCTGGACGTTGACCGCGGCCGGGCTGCGCAAGCGGTACCTCGCGCAGCTCCGCACGTCGCTCGGAAAGCGCTCGTTCGACGCGAACCACGAGCTCGATGACAAGGCGGTCGCGGCGGTGATCGATGCACTGTCGAGCGTCGATGATCGCCGCGTGATCGCCGCGGTGCAGATCCTCGTCGCGCGCGGCCGCGCGC
>JANXOP010000352.1 GCA_025357755.1 Kofleriaceae bacterium
GCGGCCCAGTTCGCCGCGAACTTCGGATCGTGAAACGAGCCATCCGAGACGCGAAGGAACGCGAACTGGTAGCCATTGGTCTTCAGCGTCGTCCAGTTGACGGCGCCCTGGTAGTACGAGACGTCGACGCCCTTGGTGGTCGTGCCGCCCGCGCAGACACGCGCGTAGATGCTCGCGCCCTCACCACCGCCGCTGCTGTCATCACCGGTCGAGGAACCGAGGCCCGCACCGGCAGCCGAATCATCGGCGACGGGATCCGCGGGCGCCTCGCCCACGCAGCCGTACAGCACCGATACCGAGAGCGCGACAACCAGCGAGCGTGAGCGCATGTGCAACGACCCATCGCAACGACCGTGCCGCTGCGCGATTTCTCACGCGATCACGATAGATTGCGCATGCGTGAGACTCGACTGATCCGCCGCGTGATCACGATGTACAGGTTCCTGCACAACCTCGTACGTCTTCCGCGCAGCTGGACCTTCACGCGGAGTGGGGGTAGGTCTCCCCGCCGGTGGGGGCAAAACTCCCAGCCCAGGCGGCAGGCGGAGTCGCTGGCGAATCGAGCTTCGTCACCGCTCATGTGCCAGCCGTTTCATATGGTTACGCGGGCTCGGATCCTGCTCCAGGTGCCTGCATGTTGCGATCGCTTCCGATGCTCACCATCGCACTCGGGTTGGTCCTGGGTGCCTGCGCCACTTCACCGACCGACACCAGCAGCACCGACCCCGGCGATCCGTACTCGCCGGGCCTGTCGAAGTACGAGCACATCTTCAATGGAGTGCCGGCAAATGGCTCGCTGCCGGACATCGGCAAGGCCGACGCCATCTATCCCGCGACCTCGACCGAGCTGCTCGCGACGCAATCGCCGATCAAGGATCAGAACCGCCGCGGCGTCTGCACGATCTTCACGACCACCGCGCTGATGGAGCACCTCTACATCAAGGCCGGCCTGGCGATGCCGAGCTTCTCCGAGCAGTACCTCCAGTGGGCCGTCAAGGCGCAGCTCGGCATCTTGCCGAACGCCGAAGGCTCGAACGTCGCGAACAACATCGACGCGATCCATCAGTACGGCATCGTCGACGAAGCGACCGATCCGTATCGCGGCACCGAGTACACCGAGACCGACGATGCGGACTGCAAGCCGGATGGCACCGAGACCCAGGTGCTACCGACCAAGTGCTGGACGCAGGGCGATCCGACCGACGCGATGAACGCTGGCAAGAAGTTCACGCTGCCGACCGGTAAGTTCATCAACACGACCGACATCAAGGCGCACATCACGAGCGATCACACCGCGGTCGCCGTCGGGATCGACTTCTTCTACCAGGCGTGGAACCACGGCGCCTCGACCCTGCCGATCGACCGCGCCGAGATGCGCAAGGGCGTCGTCCGCTATCCGAACGCGACCGACATCGTCGAGAGCCACAAGGAGAAGGCCGGTCACGGCATCCTGCTCGTCGGTTGGGACGACAACTTCGAGGTCGACAACGTCGGCGCAGATGGCAAGCCCGTGCTCGACGCCAACGGCAACCCGACCAAGCAGAAGGGCTTCTACATCTTCAAGAACAGCTGGGGCACCCAGGTGTTCGGCGTGACGAACCCGAACGGCGCGGGCTACGGCTACATCTCCGAGAAGTACATCGAGAAGTACGCGACCGCGTATGTCACGAGCATCCCGGCACTCGATTCGGTGCCGGCCGGTCCGCCTCCCGCGACGACGTGCAGCTACTTGCAGTGCTCGGACTACGGCTTTGCCGCGGGCGAGTGCCGCGATGGGCTCAAGTGCGACGACAACGATCAGTGCTTGAACTACGACAGCGCGTGTAACTGAGTCACGGCTATTTGGCCGGCTTCGGTAGCTTCGGTGGGCGCGTGCCGCGTCGGGTGGCGCCCGCGACCATCGCGTAGGTCAGCTCGACACCGCTCTGCGCGGCGCGCAGCATCATGCCGCCGCGGCTCATGTCGCCGCGCCCGACGAACGCCTCGGGAAACACCAGGCGGGCGCCGAACACCTCGACCAACGTGTCGACATACTTGCCGCTCGCGATGCTGCCGAGCAGCACGATCTGGGTGTCCATGCGGATGTCGGCGTTGACCGCGATCGCGTCGCGCCGGAGCTGCTCGACGAACGGTGCGCTCTCGACCTCGACGGTCCCCATCGCTTGCAAGATCGCTGCGGAGATCGGCGTCTCCGGTGGTCGCAGGCCGAGCACGGGCGCCATCACGAGGGTGCTCGCCGCGCCGGGCGATGGCTCGGCGAACGCGCGCGCGTAGGCGAGCTTGCCGCGAAAGTAGAGCGCGGACAGCCACGCGAACACGTCGCCGAGCGCGGCGGTGCCGGCCCGAAGTTGCACGCCGAGCTCGGTCGGCGAATGTGCGAGCTGCATCGCGCGCGGCCCGCCGGAGCGCGCGGCTGAGAGCAGGAACAGAGACGACATCAGCGCGCGAGCTTAGTAGCTCCCGAAACCGCGTGAAGGATCAGCGCGACGACTCCGCACGTGACGACGCGGCCCCGGCGCACCAGGGCGAACGCGGTGGCGACGGGCAGCGTCGCGCCGAGCCCGGTCAGCGCGAACACCGCCGCGCTCTCGACCACGCCGAGCCCCTGCGGCATCACGAAGCCGACGAAGCCCGCCGCGTTGAGCGCACCGTCGACGAACAAGATCGTGCCGAGGTCGGTCGGCAACCCGACGAGGTGCAAGAGCAGCGTGGTCTCGCATGCCTGGAGCGCGCGCGTGAGCGTGAACCAGGCGAGCGCGCCGACGAGCGCGCGGCGGGGCAGGGGCTGTGGCTCGGTGTGCGTGCCCGCGGCGAGCCTCGCGGCGAACGTGCCGAGCTTGCCAGGCGCGCGCGTGATCATCAGCGCGAGGAGCGCGATGCCGACGGGGACCGCGATCGCCGCATAGATCAGGAGGCCCTCGTGACCTGGCGGATCGCCGAGCATCGCGATGCCCAGCGCGGCGAAGCCGGCGCTGACGATGAAGCCGAGCCCATTGTCGATCAAGCGATCGCGCACGAGGCCCGTGAGCGCGGCTTCGGTCGAGAGATAGCGACCGAGGATCCGGAGCTTGAATGGTTCGCCGCCGACCCCCGCGAGCGGCAAGATGCCGTTGTAGCCATCGCCGATCCAGCGCAGCACGTAGAGCTCGCGCCACGGAACGCCACCGCCGAGCACCACGCCGAGGGCGCTTGTCCGGGTCGCGAACCAGAGCGCGGCGATCAGGGGCGAGAGGATCACGAACGGACCCATCGCGGAGATCGCCGACTCGATCTGCGCGAACGGGGTACGCGTGAGGACGTAGACGAACAGCGCCAGCCCGAGCACGAGCCACGCTCGGACCAGCCAGATCTTCATCAGCCTTCGCGACGGCGTCCGAGCGCCCAGTCGAGCATCTTGTCCGTGCGTGCCTCGAGGAAGCGCGCCAGCCGGTGATAATCGCTGCCGACCTTGATCAGGCGCACCTCGGTCTTCAACGTCGTCGCATCGACGAGCTGCTTGAACGGCACGTAGATCAACTTGAGCTGGCCCTCGATCGAGACCATGTGACCATCGAGGTTCTCCTCGACGAGCCCGCGATACGCGCCGATACCGAGCTGGCTGCCGAGCATCACGTCGAACGCGTGCGGCGGCGCGCAGCGCGATTCGTAGCCGAGCTGGAGCCCGGTGATCTTCTTCTTGCGCTGGCTCAGGTCGCTGTAGCGCTTCTGGACGAGGCCGGCGACGTGCTTGCCGAAATCGACGCGGCCGAGCGACATGTGGCCGTGGTCATCGCGTGGCACATCCGCGAGGCTCGCCGCGGGCAGCATCTCGGCGAGACCTTCGGCGAGGACGATCGTGCCGTAGTGCTTGCCGCGCTTCTCGCGCTGCATGACGAGATCGACGATGCGCTGGACGAGCGCATCGAGCGACAGCGTCGGGCCGGTATCGCCCGGGCCGGGCGGCGCGAGCAGCGGGCCGTGGACATCTTCGACCGCGACGACGAGGTTCGCTTCGCCCGCGATCGCGACGCCGTACGAGAGCCAGCCGGCCTTGCGACCCATCGTCTCGACGATGAAGTAGCTCGAGGTCGCCATCGCATCGGCGCGGAGGTTCTGGATCTCCTTGGCCATCACGTCGACGGCGGTGAAGAAGCCGAACGTGAAATCGATGCCCGGATAATCGTTGTCGATCGTCTTGGGCAGGTGGATGACCTGGACGCGCTTGGCACCCTTCGGGAGGCGGCGCTGGAACTCGTAGAGAAAGTTCGCGGTCTTGAGCGTGTCGTCGCCGCCGATCGAGATCAGCGCGTCGATCTCGAGATCGACGAGCGCGTTGTAGATGTTGCGGAGCTTCGCGGTCTTCTCGGGATTGTCGAGATCCTCGAGCTTCACGATCTCCTTGCCGGGGTTCGTGCGCGCGGTTCCGATCACGATGCCGCGCGAGTTACGCAGGCCGGAGAGATCCTTTTCGTCGAAGATCCGGTAGTGCTCGTCGGGGAGCAGCCGGTGCGTGACCGGATGATAGTCCTGGAGGTTCGAGTAGCCGTGGAAGAAGCCGACCACCGAGCGATCGTCCGACAGGAACGACATCGCGGCGGACGAGATCACGGCATTGGCGGCCGGCGCCGGACCACCCGAGAAGATCAGCGCGACGCGCTTGATGTGGTCCCCTTTGGGGACGCCGGCACCAGGTACAGCAGCAGTGGTCATGGAGCCGGACGGTATCGCGCCTGCACTCCTTCGACCATCTGTCGCGCGATCGGATGATAGCCGGCACGCAACTGATCGAAGAGCGCGTTGCCCCGGTCGCGGGTCGCCGGTTCGGCCGCGAGCGCGGTGTAGAGCGGGCGGAGATATTTCATCCGACCGACCTCGGCCACGACACGCTCGACCCGAGGAAGCACTGCGAGATAGCCGGACTTGAGCGCCAGCGTCAGCCACGGTACGAGCACGTCGTAGTTGCGACTCTCGGTGAGGTGGCACTGCGCATCGAGCGCCTCGAGTGTTGCTTCTGGCAACGGGCGCGGGAGGTTCTCCAAGTAGAGCGCCCACTCGGTCGCGCTCCACGTATTGTCGACGGGCGGCGGGGCGCTGCCGAGCGCTTCGATCGCCGCGAGCCGCGAGCTCTTCGCGGTGATAGCGTTCGGCGGCAGGCCTTCGCCATCGAGCCACGCGGGCGCGTCGACCTTCGCGAGCGCGCCGGGCAGCCCTCGCTCGATGTGCGCGATGAAGTCCTCGGTCGTGATCGCGCCGAACCGGAACGCATCCAGATAGGTCCGCAGCCACCCGACGAATGCCGGCCGACCCACCGCGGCTTCGATCGCCGTGAGGAACAGATAGCCCTTTTCGTACGGGATCAGCGAGTAGCACTCGTCGGGGTCGATGCCCTCGAGGTGCGTGCGCAGCTTCGTCATCGCGGGCGTGTCCTTGAACCGCTCGATCGATTCTTCGAGCTCGCGCCGGCCGAGGGCTGCCGAGAGCGCGGCCATCTCTTCGCCCTCGAGCGCTTCGGTGATCCGGCGCTCGGCGTACATCGTGAACCCCTCGTTGAGCCAGAAGTGCTCGGCGTTCGCGTTCGTCACGAGGTTGCCGGTCCACGAGTGTGCGAGCTCGTGGGCGATCACCGAGACCAACGACCGATCGCCGGCGATCACGGTCGGCGTGATGAACGTGAGCCGCGGGTTCTCCATGCCGCCATACGGAAACGACGGCGGCATCGTGAGGATGTCGAAGCGCTCCCAGTCATACGGTCCGAACAGCGCCTCGGCGGCGGTGATCATCGCCTCGGTATCCGCGAACTCCCACGCAGCTCTCTCCACGACGCCGGGCTCGGCCCACACCCGCACGCGCGGCGACAGATCGCGCGATGCGAGATCGCCGACGGCGAACGCGAACAAGTATGGCGGAATCGGTTGTGGCATCTCGAACCGATGCACGGCGTGCTCGCCTACCTCGGTGCGTCCGCGATCGGCGGCGGCCATCACGGCGCGTAGCGAGCTCGGGATCGTGAGCTCCGCGGTGTAGCGCTGGCGCAGGCCCGGCGAGTCCTGCACCGGCACGAGCGAGCGCGCGTGGATCGCCTGACATTGCGAGAACAGATATGGATGGATCCCTCCGTCCGTCTGCGCGGGCGCGAGCCACTGCAAGGCGCTCGCATCCGGCGAGGTCTGATACGCGATCGTGATCGACGGCGTCGTCGCGGGCAGGGTGACCTCGAGGCGCGCGCCGATGTATGGCTCGGGCGGATGGACCGTGAACGCGAGGGCGGCACCGTGCGCATCGACGATCGAAGCGATGCTCAGATCGCGCGTGTCGAGATCCAGCGTGCCGCTGCCAGGAGCGGCGAACGTCAGCGTGACTCGGCCGGTGATGACCTGCGTTTGGAAATCGATCCGCGCCTCGAGCGCGAACGATTCGGTTTGGAGCTGAGCATCATCGGCGTACGAATGCGGATCGCGGCGAGCCATATGGGGCGCGATTGTCACATAGTCTCGAGACCATGACGGTGCCGCGCATCGTCAGTGAAGCCGATCTCGAGAGGGAGTTTCAGATCGCTGCGAAGCTCGGATCGGTTGGCGACTTTGGCTGCACGTGCGCCGCTGTCGATCGCGACACATACCTCACCGTTCTCGGTACGCGCGACGCACTGTAGGTGCGAGTGGTGGCAAGGGCGAGCGACAGCTCTTCGAGGTGAAATCGCGGAATCTCCGACGGAGTGGTACCTTTGCAGAGTGCGCTGGCTCCTCGTGCTGATTGCTCTTGCTGCGTGTTCGCATGCGAAGCCCGCGAGCACGTTGTCGGCCGCGAAGATCAAGTTGCTCATGCTTCCGGCCGAGAGCGATGCATTCCCGAAAATCGCGAAGGCCGCGACGGAGGCGCTGTCGCACGCAAAGGTCGCGGGAGTCGATGAGTCGGGCACGTCGAAGGTCTCGATCGAGGTCGTACAGCTCTCGATCGAATGCGTCGAGGCGACCGCGAGCTGCTACGACGCGGCCGCGAAGTCACTCTCCGCGAACAAGATCCTGTTCGCGCAGATCGACGCCGATGGGCAGAAGCCAAAGGTCACCGTGACCTTGTTCGATCGCGCGGCGACGTCGGCGCCGAAGACGGCGGAGCACACGTATGCAACCGAGGCGGCCGCGATGGCTGGGCTCGAGGGACTCGTAGCGGAGGCCACGCGATGAGCAGCCATGAAGAATCGTCGGAGGTGGTCGAGATCGATGCGATCGCCGTCGAGGAGTGGGAGCACGAGCAGCACACGCCGATGGCGAACGACACGAACCTCGCCGCGCTGGTGAAGCAGTCAGCGAGCTCGGGTAGCTCGGGTCCGATCAAGGCGCTGGATGAAGGATGGGAAGGCGGGGACGACCTCGCGGTGCCGCAGGCAAACGCGCTGGCGAAGCCGCGCACGACGACGAATACGCTCCGGCGCAGCGGCGCCGCGGAGGCCGTGTCCGCCTCGGGCGGCATGTCGAGGGCGGTTCCCGGCGGCAAACACAAGACGATGGCGTTCCCGGCCGAGCTCGTGAAGCCGCAAATGCCCGAGAAGGGGCCGACCAAGCGCGCCGAGACCAATCGCCCGATCGGTGCGGTGCCGATCAGTGGGCCCACGAGCGTGCCAAAACAGATCGGTCCGCGGCCCGTGACCGAGCCCGGTGTCCTCGCCGCGGGGACGACGAAGCCCGAGGCCGCAACAGCACGAACGACGACGTCGCAACCTGCGAGGCCGGCGTCCGCGCTCGTGGCTGCGCCGAAGCGCGCGACCTCGGAAGCGGCGGTTGCGGCGCTCCCGAAGCGTCCAAGCTCGGAACCGGTAGCGGTTGTCGCAGCGCCGAAGCGTCCAACCTCGGAACCGGCGGCGAAAGTTGCCGCAGCGCCGACGCGCGCCACCTCGGAACGCGTTGCCGCAGCGCCGAAACGTCCGACGTCGGAATCGCCGTCGGTTGCCGCCGCGCCGAAGCGTCCAACCGCGGAACCCGCTGCCCCAGCGCCGAAACGTTCGAGCTCGGAAGGGGCGCCGATTGCTGCGACGCCCGACCGCGCGACCTCGGATGTGTCGTCGGTCCCGCCGCCGACGCCGCCGACGACGCCGATGACGACGCCGACGAAGTCGACGCCCACGAAGCGACCGACGTCTCAACCCACGCCGGTTGCGGCTGCGCCTCATGCGCCTCCCGCCACACCGTCGCCACAGGGCAAGCGGCCAACCTCGCAAATCGCACCGGTCAGACCGAAGTCCGTCGCGACGCCAGGTCCCGCGGTCTCGAAGCGGCCGACCTCGGAGCTCACGGCGACGGCGAAGCGTGCCTCGACAGCGTCGGTGATTCCCGCGCCCGCGCCCGTACCAGTCGCGGAGCTCGCGGCGGCCCCCGCCGATGCGTCGCCGTTCGAAGCGTCGCTGTCTTCGTCCGATGACTGGTTGCCGGCGTGGCCGCCAGCGGCTCCGGATCCCGTTGCCCAACCGGCGGGCTTCGAGGACTGGGATGATCCGTCGGCATCGACCGCGATCGGCAATCACGTCGCGCCGACCGAGCCCACGCGGGCCAGCAACGACGCCTCGGCGTTCCCGCGCGAGAGCTCGGTGATCATCGACCTCGGTGCGCAGCCAAGACCCGCGCTCCAGACGCCGAAACGTCCGCAGACCCAGCCGGTGATCCAGACCTCGGAACAGAGCACGACCACGTCCGGCGTCTTCGTGATGCCCACCGCGGCGGCACCGAATGTCGCCGCACCTCGCCGGCCGGTCCTCGCCGACTACGCGGATCCCCGGGCGATCAGCGCCGCAGAACCCGCGGTACCTCCCGAGCGTCCGTCGAATCCGTGGACGCCGCTACCGGCTCCGTTGCCGGGCGAGCCGCTCGCTGCGGCAGCCGTTTCGCCATTCTCGCGCACGGCCTCGGAGCGCGCACTCGACTACTCGACTCCGACCTCGTCCTCGTCGGCGCGGACGTTCGTGCCGACACCTGGACCGGCCATGCAGTTCGCGCCGCTCGGGTCGCCGTCGGCCGTGCAAGAAGAGCCGTGGCCGAGTGTCGCCGGCCTCGGCTACGCCCCCGGCACCGGTGCGGCGGTTCCCGTACCGATCACGCGCCCCGAGCCGACCGAGCAGGCTTCGCTCCGTACTCCTCTCTTCACGCCTAAACGTCGTCGCATCGCGCTCTTCGCGATCGGTGGCGCGTGCGTCGCGATCCTCGTGATCGTGATCGCGAGCGGCAGTTCGAAGAAGCCGGTCACCACCGCCGCGCTCGAGAAGGCCCCGACGTCCGCGACGTCCGCGACGTCCGCGACGCCCGCGACGCCCGCGACGCCCGCGACGCCCACACCGGACACCGCGACAGCCCGTCCCGCCGCAGCAGTGGCCGCGGTACCGGTTGCTGCGACGAATACGACGAAGTTCGCACCGACCAAGCAAGCCCCGGCGAAACGTCGGTTCAAGGCGAAGAAGCCGGTCGTCGTCGATTACGACAAGAAGCCCGAGTCCTCGCCGGATGCAGATCAGTCGCTCGCGAGGGCGCGCTCGATCTACGCGATCGGGAACCAGCGCCTGTTCGCGGGTGACCCCACGGGCGCCATCACTCAGTACCGGCAGGCGCTTGCGGCGTATCCGAACTATGCGGCGAGCTACCGCGGCATCGGCCTCGCGTACGCGCAGCAAGCGAACAGGCCCGCCGCGCTGGAGGCGTTCAAGACGTACGTGACGCTCGCGCCGGCCGCCAAGGATGTCGCGCTGATCAAGAAGCGCATCGCGAACCTCTCGGTTCACTGAACGCGGTCGCGCGCTACGTCTTGCCGAACAGCGCGAGGAGCTCGTCGGCCGCGGCGGTCGACGTGACTTCGCCGGCCGAGACCGCCGCCTCGAGCCGAGGTAGGGCTGCGGCGATCGCGGGGGTGGCGCGAAACGTCGATTCGAGCCGCTCGCGAACGAGCGCCCACATCCAGATCTGTTGCTGATCGGCGCGCAGCTTCGCGAGCTCGCCCGAGGCCGAGAGCACGCCGTGATGTTCCTCGACCGCGGCCCACAGCTCGTCGAGCCCGGCGCCCGTGAGCCCGGAGACCGCGAGCGCTCGCGGCTGCCACGAATCGCGCGGGCGGGGCAGGTAGCGCAGCGCGCTGCGGAGCTCCGAGAGCGCTAGCTTCGCGCGGGTCGCGCCGTCGCCGTCGGACTTGTTGACGGCGAGCGCATCGGCGAGCTCGAACACGCCCTTCTTGATGCCCTGCAATTCGTCGCCGGAGCCCGGCAACACGAGGACGAGGAAGAAATCGACCATGTCCGCGACGGCGGTCTCGCCCTGGCCGACCCCGACGGTCTCGACGAGGATCACGTCGAAGCCGGCCGCTTCGCAGAGCAGCATGGTCTCGCGTGTGCGGCGCGCGACCCCTCCGGGAGAGAGCCCGCTCGGTGACGGTCGGATGAACGCGTTCGGTTCGATCGCGAGGCGCTGCATGCGGGTCTTGTCGCCGAGGATCGAGCCGCCGGAGAGCTGGCTGGTCGGATCGATCGCGAGCACCGCGACGCGCTTGCCCGCGGTGACGAGCTTCATGCCGAGCTCGTCGATGAACGTCGACTTACCGACGCCGGGAACTCCCGTGATGCCGACCCGGCGCGCGTTGCCGGTCGCGGGGAGCAGGCGATGGAGCAGATCCTGAGCGAGCGCGGCATCGCTCGGCTCGCGGCTCTCGATCAGCGTGACGGCGCGCGCGAGCACCCCGCGATCACACGCACGCACGCCTCGTTCGTATTCGTCGACGGTCAGGCGCGGTGCGCGCGCGCTCACTCGTGCGTCTCGAGCCGATCGAGGAGCGAACCAGCGGCTTCCGCGATCACGGTGCCCGGGCCAAAGATTTCGGACGCGCCTGCCTCGCGCAGGGCCGCGTAATCATCCGGCGGAATCACGCCACCGGCGACGATCAAGATATCGGGGCGACCGAGTGCGGCGAGCGCATCTCGCAGCGCGGGGATGAGCGTGAGGTGACCCGCGGCGAGCGAGCTCGCCCCGACGACGTGGACGTCGGCTTCGACGGCGGCGCGCGCGGTCTCTTCGGGGGTCTGGAACAACGGTCCGATATCGACATCGAAGCCGAGGTCGGCGAACGCCGAGGCGATGACCTTCTGGCCGCGATCATGACCATCTTGGCCCATCTTCGCGATCAGGATGCGCGGCCGCCGGCCCTCGCGCGCGAGGAACGCCTGCGTGCGCGCGCGGACGCGGG
>JANXOP010000392.1 GCA_025357755.1 Kofleriaceae bacterium
GCCGAGGAGATAGGCCGCGGCACCGACGGGTGGCGTGCCCTGCAGCAGCTCGTCGAGCAGCGCGAGATCGTGCTCGGCCTCGTCGATCGCCTCGAGCCGGTTGGCCGGCGCAGGCCAGCCGATCCGCGCGGCTCCGGTCACGTCGGCGCGGCGGCCGAGCTCGTCGAAGCCGGGCAGGGTGCCTTCACCCGCCTCGAGCACTTCGAGCCCGTAGAACGAGGGCACGCGCGGTCGACCTTGTTCGAGATCGAGGCGTGGATACGACAGCACGAGCCGGTCATTCGCCGCACCGATCGCGAGCCGGAGCGCGAGGCGTTCATCGGCCAGCCGATCGTCGCGGCCCTCGAGGACGAGCTCGAGGAGCGCGCGCTCGGCGTCGAGCAACAACGGATCCTCGGCGAGCTTCTGTGGGAACATGCGTTCGGCGAGCCCGGGCACGAACACGAGATCGAACGCACGGCCGCGCGCTTCATCGATCGGTGCGACGAGCAGCATGCCGTAGCGCGCGCTGGTCGGCCGCACGACCAGCTCCGCGAGCCGCTGCCCCAAGACGAGCTGGACCTCGCGCAGCCCGATCGGCCCGACCTCCGCCATCGGCACGAGGGTCGCGAGCACGCCGAGAATACGCTCCGGCTGGCGCAACGCGCGGGTCGCGAGCGCGCCGAGAACATCGATCCATCCGCCCCACGTGGCCTCGGCGGGCAGCGCCGCGAGCTCCCCGATCAATGGCAGGGCGAATGCGCGGAGCTGCTGCAGATCGCGAGCGCTGCGTTCCCGCCGTTCCTTGCCGTGCTCGCCATCGTCGAGCGCGAGCTGGGCTTCGAGGCCGGCGAGCCGGCGCTCCCAGCGATCGAGCCCGCCGATCACCGCCGCGTCGACGAGCAACTGCTCCCACCGCCATGGTGCGAACACCCCGCCGAGCGGCGCGTCGGTTCGGTCCACCACGGCCCCGGACGCGGCGGGCGCGGCGGGCGCGGCCGGCGTGACCTCGGCGTCACCTGGCTGGGGCCCGAGGCCGAGTGCGGCGAGCAGCGCAGCGACGCTCGGAGATGTTGGCTCGCTCGAGGCCGCGAGTGCGGTCGGCAGCAAGTCCTCCTCGGGTGGCACCCAGCGATCACGACTCGGTACGGCCGCCGGCGGGACCGCCGCGTGCGGGACCTCGCCGAGCGAGACGTACTCCGCGAACCGCGTCGCCGAAAGATCTTCGGCGGCGCACGCGAGCAGCGCGAGGAACGCGCGACCGGTCGGATCGGGCAAGCGCGTGCCCTGTGCGAAGTGGACCGGAATCTTCGCGCGCGACAAGGCCTCCTCGAGGTGTACGCGATACGCCTCGGGCGATCGCAGCAGCACCGCCATGCGATCGAAAGGCATGCCCGCTTCGGCCGCGTGCAACACGCGCCTCGCGATCTCGACCGCCTCGCGGCTCTCGCCGGGCGCCGAAAAGATCTCGATGCTGGTATCGAGCTCGGCGCGCTCTTTTTGCGGCGCGAACAAGTGGGCCTGGACGCGCGCCAAGGAGCTCGCCGTCGGATCGACCGCGAGCTCCTCGGGCGCCCGACCGAGCGCCGCCGCGAGCATCGCGATCGACCGATCGTCGGCGGTCGCCGCTGTCGCGAACACCGCCGGGGCCCGCTCGGCGAGCGCCGCGATCAACCGCTGCTCGACGACCGTGTGGACCGGCATGTCGAGCACCGCGAGCTCGAGCCCTAACAACAATCCGCGCCGCGCCGGATCTGCGGCGACGCGGGTCGCGAGCCCGAACACGGTCGAGCGATCGGCCAACCGTGCCGCGGAGAGCTCGAGCTCGAGCGCTCGCAGTGCCGGTCCGAGGTCGTGCGCATCGCGATCCGCGCCCGCCATGCGGAGCTCGAGCAACGTCCGCGCGAGGGCACGTGGTAACCCCGGCTGCATCGCCACCGGTTCGAAGCGACCGAGCGTCCCTTCGCGCCGCAGTCGCTGGATCACGCGCGCGCACAGCGCTTCGATCGGTAGCCCACCGACCGCCGCGAGGTCGCGGTCGACGAGCTCGTGCTTCGCGAGCTCCGCGGCGAGCCGCGCGAGCGTGAAGCGGTGCATGCCGAAAGCCGAGCCGCGCTGGGCCGCGACCGCGCGGATCGGTTCGCCTGCGGCCTCGGCCGTCACGCCGACGACGAGGACCTCGCGGCCGGGTTCGCGAGCGGCGAGCCAATCGATCGCGCGGGCGAGCCGTAGCCCCGATCTCGGCGAGACCACCAGCAACCGCGACGTCCGCCCGACCATAGCCGGACGACCATAGCCGATCGACCATAGCCGATCGACCAGAGCCGATCGACCAGAGCCGATCGGCGGGGATCGGTCAGTTCAGCTCGAGGCGCGGATCGTGACCCCGCGCTGCGAGCTCGCGCACGATCGCCGGCTCGATGCCAAACCGGTCGAGCAAGCCACGCAAGGTCGCGCGCGCCTGAGCGCTGAAGCGATGGACGCGCTTGGCGAGGATGAGCTCGTTCTTCTGCGAGTGCTCCCAGCCGACGAGCTCGGTCACGGTGACCTTGTAGCCGTGGGCCTCGAGGGACAGCGCACGCACGACATTCGTCAGGTGCGAGCCGAGCTCGCGGCGATGCAATGGATGCGCGAAGAGCGCGGCGACCGCGGCATCGTCGGGGCGCGCGTGCTCGAGCTGTCGCGCGACCTCGGCCTGGCAGCAAGGCACCACCGCGACATGATCGGCGCCCTGGGCGATCGCGAGCACGAGCGCGTCGTCGGTCGCCGTGTCGCAGGCGTGGAGCGCGGTCACCAGGTTCGGCTTCTCTCCGACCGCCGCGATGTGACCGGTCGCGACCTTGAACCGCTCCTGGCCGAAACGCTGGGCGCGAGCCGCGGCTTGTTCGGAGAGCTCGGGCCGCGCCTCGATCGCGGTCAGCGTGCCGCGGCCGGCGGGGCCGATCACGAGCTCGTACAGCATCGCGCCGAGGTAGCTCTTGCCTGCACCGCAATCGACGATCGATGGAGCTTCGTGGCGCGCGAGTGAATCGTCGAGGGCAGGCTTGAGCAGCCCGACGAGGTGGCGAATCTGCTTGAGCTTGCGACGCGCATCCGCGTTGAGCTGGCCATCGCGGGTGAGCAGGTGCAGATCCTTGAGCAGCTCGAGCGACATGCCCTTCGGAACATCGGGGTCGGTGCGCGCGTCGTACTGCTGCTTGGCCACACCGCAGTATGACCGAGTTAGGCAGCCATGCCGACCCTCCGCGGCTGCACGAAACGCCCACGTTAGCCCGCCGCCGTCTTCAACGCCGCTTGACGGCCGCGGAACGCGCGGGTCTTCACGGCGGCGACGGAGATGCCGAGGTCGCGCGAGATTTCGGTCTCGGTGCGGCCCTCGCCGTAGCGCTTCCAGAACACCGCTGGATACTTCGCGCCGAGGGCCGCCACCGCCGCGGCCACGTGGCCAAGCTCGGCCCGCGCGATCACCTCGCCGCGAAGATCCGCCGCCGAAGGCTGCGCCTCGATCATCGGCGCTCCGTCGTCATCGAGGGTGCCGCTCGAAGGCACTTCGCGCGCCGTGCGCCGTTGCTTGCGCAGGAACATCAGCGCCGCCGTCGCGGTGACGCGGTACAACCACGTCGAGTAGCGCGAATCACCGCGGAACGAATCGCGGTAGCGGTACGCGAGCAGGAGCGCATCCTGGGTCACGTCTTCGGCATCGGTCTCGTTCCGGACGTACTTCATCGCCACCGATTTGACGTACGCGCGGGTCTCGTCGTGCTCCAGCTTGGCTTGCATGGGAACCTCTCGTGCCTCTGAAAAGCAACAGCGGCGCCAGGTCTGTCCAGTGTGACGGACAAGCGATATCAGATACTTGGATATCAATTTTCGATCATGTCTGTCCAAACCCAGAGACACTGTCTAGACTTTTGGACAGATGCCCGAGATCATCCGCCATGTCCTCGTCGCCGACGGGACGACCGCCGGCGTTGCGGCGGCGCGCGACGCCCTCCCGGGTGTCGATGTCGAGGCGGTGAGCACGATGCCACTCGCCCTCGAGCGGGTGACCGGCTCGGCGTTCGATCTCGTGCTGCTCGATCCCGCGCTGGGCGATGACGACGACGGTGCGCTCGCGCTCCTCCATCGGTTGCGCACGTTCGCGCCCGATACCGTGGTCGTGATCTGGAGCGAGCGGCCAACCGTCGAGTTCACGGTTCGGGTGATGCGCTCCGGTGCGCTCGACGTGCTCGACAAAGCCGCGGAAGCGGTCACCATCCGCTCGGTCGTCGATCGCGCGATCCAGCACGGCGCGCTCGCGCGGGAGGTCCGCCGACTACGCGGCGAGGTCGAGCGTGCGCGTGGGCTCGGCGAAGTGATCGGTCAATCGGCGCTGATGCGCCAGCTGCTCCAGATGATCGATCGCGTCGCCGCGTCCGATGCGACGGTCCTGATCGTTGGCGAGAGTGGAACCGGCAAAGAGTTGCTCGCGCGGACGATCCATCGCGTCGGCCCGCGCGCCGAAGGCCCGTTCATCGCATTCGATTGTTCGGCACTGACGCCGAGCTTGATCGAAGCGGAGCTGTTCGGTCACGAGAAGGGCGCGTTCACCGGCGCGAACCGCGCGCGCCGCGGTCTGTTTCGCGAAGCGAACGCCGGCACGATCTTTCTCGACGAGATCGGTGACATCGATGCGAGCGTGCAAAACAAGCTGCTACGCGTCCTGCAGGAGCGCGAGATCAAGCCGGTTGGCGGCGATCGACCGGTCCAGATCGATGTCCGCGTGGTGGCCGCGACGAACAAGGATCTCAAGCAGCTCGTCGGCCGCGGCCAGTTCCGCGAGGATCTCTACTGGCGGCTCGCGGTCGTGCCGATCCAGGTGCCTCCGCTGCGCGAGCGCAAGGAAGACATCCCGCTGCTCGCCGCGCACATCCTCGCGAAGCGGCGCGGTGCCGCGAAGAGCTTCGCGGGCAGTGAGGCGCCGTATCCCACGCAGATGACCGCGAAGGCGCTCGCGCGCCTCCAGCAATACCGCTGGCCCGGCAATATTCGCGAGCTCGAGAACGTGCTGTCGCGCGCCGCGATCCTGTGCGACGGAGAGACCATCCGCTCGCACGATCTCGCGATGCTGGGCCTCGATGCCGGCACGCCGACCCGCTCGCAGGTGGAAGACGAGCGCATCGAGATGCCCTCGATCGATCTCGCACGCCTGGGCGACGGAGAGGGGCTCAAGGAGCTCACCGATCGCGCGGTGCGCGCGGTCGAGCGGGCCGCGCTGGTCGCCGCCCTACGCAGCGATCGCAATCCCGCTGCCGCCGCGAAGCGCCTCGGCATCTCGCGCGCGAGCGTCTACACCAAGATGAAGACCTACGGGCTCGGCACCGACGGCACCGATACGTCCGACTAGGTGTGGAGCTCGGCCCGGATGGCCGTGACGAATTCGCCCCAGGTGGGAGCGAGGGCGATCGCGAACCGCTCGCAAATCACTTCGACATTGCCGCGCCGCCAGAAGCCCGGCGGGCACCCGACGACGAGCTTACCGCTCCTTGCGTGGAGGCCGAGCTCGAGCAGCGTGATCGGCGCCTGGCTCCCGGCGGCGAACCACATCGCGATCACATTCGCGCGCTCGAGGCCGTCGAGCTCCCACGTCACCTGATCGCGAAACTCCGCGTTCTCGATCGATTGGACCCACGTGGCATCCCACGCATCGCGGCGTGGATTGAGAACGACGACGTCGAGATCATTCAGAACCACGGTGAGGGCGCTCTGCCAGTCCTCGGCTGACCCCTGATCGATCGATCCTGCGAGGAAGACCACCTGGTCGGTCACCGCAACGACGAACGGCGCTGGCGGCTTGGAGATGCGCATCTGCCGAGTATAGTGCGGCCGTGCCGTGGTTTCCGGTCGCCAAGCTTGCCGAGGTCCGCGCGGGCGACGTGATCGCGGCGACCGCCGGCGAGACCGAGGTCGCACTCGGCCGCGATGGCGAGCGGCTCTTTGCCGTTCAGCGCGCGTGCCCGCATCAAAAAGGCGACCTCACGAACGGGATCGTGGCGCGCGGGCACCTCGTTTGCCCGCATCATGGTTGGCGGTTCTCCACGACAACCGGATGCCTCGATACGGCATCAAATGTTTGCCTGGTGCGTTATCCGGTCCGCGTGACCGGCGACCAGATCGAGATCGAAGTAGGAACATGACCATGCAGACCGTTACGTTGATCGAAGGCGATGGTATTGGCCCCGAGATTTCTGCCGCGACGGTGCTCGCGGTCGAAGCCGCGGGCGGGCAGTTCACGTGGGAGCGTGCCGATGCAGGCGCCGGCGCGGTGACCAAGCACGGCGACCCCCTGCCGCAAGCGACGATCGATTCGATCAAGAAGAACGGGCTCGCGCTCAAGGGCCCGCTCGCCACGCCCAGCGGCGGCGGCTACCGCTCCGTGAACGTGACCCTGCGCCAGCAGTTCGATCTGTACGCGAACGTGCGGCCCGCGAAGACGATCCCCGGCGTGCCGTCGCGCTATACGAACGTCGATCTCGTCATCGTGCGCGAGAACACCGAAGACCTCTACGCCGGCGTCGAACACTATGTCGATCCGCGACGCAGTGCCGCCGAGTCGATCGCGATCATCACGCGGTTCGGTAGCGAGCGCGTGATCAAGTACGCGTTCGAATACGCGCGTGCGAATGGTCGCAAGAAGATCACGCTCGTCCACAAGGCGAACATCTTGAAGATGTCGAACGGCCTGTTCCTCGACTGCGGCAAGGAGATCGCAAAGGAGTACAGCGATATCGAGTTCGACGACATGATCGTCGACGCGACCGCGATGAAGCTCGTCACCCAGCCCGAGCGGTTCGACATGATCGTCACGATGAACCTGTTCGGCGACATCCTGTCCGATCTCACCGCGGGCCTCATCGGTGGGCTCGGCGTCGCGCCGGCCTCCAACATCGGCTACGCGAATCACGCGATGTTCGAAGCGGTCCACGGGACGGCTCCGGATATCGCGGGTAAGGGCATCGCGAACCCGACCGGCCTGATGCTCTCGGCCGCGATGATGCTCGATCACACGCACCAGCGGGACGCGGCGAGGAAGCTGCGAGCCGGTGTCGTGGCGGCGCTCGGGAATCCAGAGACTCGGACCGGCGACCTGGGCGGCAAGGCGAACACGAAGTCGTTCACCGAGGCCGTGATCAAGAACTTGGAGACGGCGTAGTCAGACGGCGACGGTCTGGAGCTCGAGAAAGCGCGCGTAGATCTTCTCGATCGCATTGATCGGCGCGTAGCCGAGCGCCGCAGCGCACTCGCCGAGACGAACGCCTGGGAGGCGGTCCTGCATCTGAAGTGCACGGAACAGCTGGTAGCGATCCAGCACCTGCTCTTCGACCAGGTACTCCCCGAACCCGATCTCCTTGAGACCATCCTCGACCAGTTGAACGCCGCTCTGCGAGAACTCGAAGTAGGACGCGAGGTCCTGCTTGTTGTGAACCTGGCGGGTGACGGTGTGGGCTCGCATCATGGCTGGTCAGACCTAGAGCAACCAGTATGCCGGGGCGGGGCGGGTTGGCCGGGAGCCGATCCGTCGAAGGATCAAGGGATTGGGACACCGGGAACTGTGCTGTCTCGCACCGCGGCAACGCCGGTCGCCAGTAGCGGAGGCTGGAGGGTGGCTGCGGTAGCCAGGCAATAGTTGCTGACGTCGTCGCGTTGGAGGGACGTGCTCCGGCCCGGCCTCGCTCTCGGCCTTGCGTTCGGCCTTGCGCTCGGCCCCACCATGGGGACGAGCGGGTGTGCTGGTCCGACCGCAGCGGATCCGCCGTCGCCGTCGCCGCGGCCCCCCGGCGGCGCCCGCCCGGTTCCTCGACCGGAGCCTGCGATCGGTGCGGTCGTCACGCCGTCGTGTACGCCCGCCGCGACGTTGACCACGCTCGCGGCGCCGAGTGATGGGGCGTACGTCGTCACGGTGGATAGCGCCGGTGCGCTGCGCCTGTGGCCCGCGCTCGATGGCTCTCGCCGACCGGTGATCCTCACCGCACACGCACCCGTCGCGATCGCGACGGTCGCCGACGCCGGGGCGATCGCGATCGCACTCGTCGATGGCTTGGGGCAGCTCGAGCTCGTGCGGACCTCGCGCGTTGGCGTCGTGCTCGCTCGCACGAGGCTCGAACGTGACCGACCGGTCACCCAGCTCGTCGCGACGGCGCGAGGGTTCATCGCGCTGCAAGATGATCAGCAGCTCGTCGCATTCGACGTGCACGGCGACGTGATCGCGACGCTGCTCCCGGACCGGGGCGACCACATCGTGAACCTGGTGGCACGCGGCGAGCACGTGCTCGCGATCCTCGATTCCCGATCGTTCGCGAAGCAACGTGGCCGCCTGCTCGCGCTGGGCACGACGCTGACGTGGGCCGCGCGGACGGCGCCGTTCGCGGCGATGCACGACGAGCCACCGCTCCTGTCGCCTGATGGCACGCACGTGCTCGCGCGCATGGCCACGCCAGACTCGACGTCGAACATCGAGGTCGTCGAGCTCGCGACGGGCACGTCCGTGCAGCCTGCGGGCGAAGCGTACGAGCTCGCCGAGCCGAAAGCCTTCCTCGACGATCACACCGTGGTCTTCGCGAACGGAGGCGAGCTCTATCGCTGGGAGCTCGGCACGCGGCCCATCAAGCTAGCGTTCCAGCTCGGCCCGGCGGCTGTCGCCGGCTCGACGCTCGTGATGGGGGAGGGGCAGGGCCTCGGGATCACGAACGGTACCTCGACCTCCTATCTCCACGATCGCTTGAACAGTATCGCGGACATGGTGGCGATGGGTGGCGACGAGGCGGGCTGGCTCGCGACCGATCATCACGCGATCGTGCATCTCGATCGCGAGCTCCACGCCGATCGCACCTATCGCGTCGCGAATCTCGACCGCGGAGAGAACGTCATGATCCTCGACGCTCACCACGTGGCGATCGAGCGCGAGACCAAGATCGTCGTTCACGACTATGCGAGCGGCGACCGCGCGACCGCGCTGGCGATGCGAGGTTCGATCACTCAGTTCTATCGATCGAGTGGACTCGGGCTCCGGTACCACGACGGCGAGCTCGCGCTCGTCCACTGGGATCCGCTCGCAGCCCGCTTCGACGCCGACCAGGCACAGCGCGTGCGCGCCGATCTGTTCTCGTTGCTCGATCCGGTCACGACGCAGGGTGCGATGGCGGCCTACGCGTCGTTCGAGGGCCAAGACGAGCTCGATGTCACGACGGTCGGTGCGATCGATCTACGCAGCGAGACGCCGTACAAGCAGCTGGACCGGCGGCGATGGACGACGAAAGATATCCGGACGACCCTCGACCCCTCGATGCGCATGCCGCGCTCGCACCCGATCGCTGCGAGCCGCGATGGTTCGTTGATCGCAGAGCTCGATCGCGGTCGAATCTGGCTGCACGATCGCGATGGTAACGTGCGTTGGGAGCGGGTCGCGATCGGTACGAATCTCGCGTGGAACGCGGACGACCGGCTGGTCGAATACGGCGACGGTGTCGCGTTCGTAGACCTCGAGACCGGCGAGTTGCAAGGGTCGGTGTGCGGCTGGGACTTCGGGCTATGGAAGCAGCCGATCCAGACCCCGCAATTCGTCAGCAAGATCCAGTTCGTCGACGACGATGGGTGACGATGGGTGACGATGGGTGACGACGGGTGACGACGGGTGACGACGCGTGAGCGAATACGAGCGCCCTCGGTCGCGTTAGATGCTTCATGTGGCGGCTCGTGCTCGCGATCGGTGTGGCTGGCTGTGCGAATCCTCCCGCGCCGGAGCAGCGCCCCCTGCTGGATGCTCCCGCCATCGACGTAGGAGTTGCATTCGTCGCAGGTGCCGCACGCGCGCCAGCAGCGATTCATACCGGCGTGCCCGACGGGTCGCTGGTCCAGCTCGCTGTGCCGAGCGACGGTTCGTATCTCGTCAGCAGCGATACCGGAGGCTCGGTGCGGCTGTGGCCATCGTTCGATGGTCGCCACGCGCCGGTGATCGTGAAGACCCAAACCGCCTCCGTGATCGCGACCGTCGCCGACGGCGAGGCGATCACGATCGCGGTGCTCGACTCGCTCGGCGAGCTCGAGCTCGTGCGGATCACCCGCGCAGGTGCGGCGCTCGAGCGACGTGCGATCGACCGCGAGCGACCGATCTTTCAGCTGGTCGCGACCTCGCGCGGGTTCGTCGCGCTACAGGACGATCAGCAGCTGCTCGCGCTCGATCCACACGGCGGCGTGATCTCGACGCTCCGCCCGGCGCCGGGAGAGCGCATCGTGAGCCTGATCGCGCGTGGTGATCACGTCCTCGCGATGCTCGACTCGGCGCGACGCGGGAGGCGCAAGGGTCGGTGGCTCGCGCTCGGCGATACGCTCGTCTGGGGCGCGCAAACGGCCGCGTTCCTGGCCTCGCCCGACGATGCACTCGTCCTCTCACCCGATGGCACGCACGTCGCAGCACGCACCAGCTCCGATCGTCGGGCAACGATCGCGGTGATCGATCTCGCCACCGGTACCGCCGCTTCGCCGATCGCAGTCGCGTACGAAGCCGCCGATCCGAAAGTGTTTCTCGACGATCAGACGATCGTGTTCGGCAACGAGGGCGAGCTCTACCGGTGGGTTCCGGGCATGGCGGTCGTGAGGGTGCCGTTCTTGATGGGCGCCGCCGTGATGGTCGGCAAGACGCTGGTGATGCCGCGCGAGCAGACGCTCGCGCTGGTCACGGGATCGAAGACGAAGTATCTCGGCTACCACGTGAGTGGGCTCACGGACATCGTCGCGAGCGACCACGGCTGGCTCGCGACCGACGCCCGATCGCTCGTGCACCTCGATCACGAGCTCCAGCTCACCGAGGTGCTCGCCACGGGCCGGGAGGACACGGTCACGCTGATCGATGGCGCTCATGCAGTGACCGAGGCCCAAGGTCATCTCGACCTTCACGATCTCGCGACCGGACATTCGACAAGGCTGAGCATCTACGGTTATCTCACGAGCTTCCAGCGGTCGACCGGCCTGGGCCTGCTCTACCGGGACACCAAGCCGTTGATCGTGCGCTGGGATCCGGTGCACGCGACGCT
Organism: Kofleriaceae bacterium; assembly: GCA_025357755.1. Lineage (GTDB taxonomy): Bacteria > Myxococcota_A > Polyangia > Haliangiales > Haliangiaceae > JABFXX01. The sequence continues at coordinate 11,049 of JANXOP010000392.1, forward strand.
GTCGTCCACGCTGATCGACGTCGGCGAAATTGCCGCGATCGACCTCTACGATCCGGCGGGCACGCACGGTGTGGTGGCGGCATTCGGGAAGCTGACCTCCACCGACATGCTCGAGGTCACGACGATCGGCGAGGTCTCGCGGCGCGGCACGTTCGAGCACGTTCACACGCACACCGTCACGATCCCCGAGCTCGAGCGCGCGGGCAGCGAGGTCTTCGAGCAGCAGCTTCCGGCCACGCACCCGATCGTGCCGAGTCACGATGGCTCGTTGATCGCCGAGACCAACGCGGGGCGCCTGACGCTGCACGATCGCGATGGCAACGTGCGCTGGGCGCGCCTCACGCCGGGACCGGTCGCGTGGAATGCCGACGACGACCTGGTCGCGATCGATGGAGGCGCCGCGCGGATCGAGCTCGAGACCGGCGAGCTGGACGAGGCCGTCTGTGGCTGGGGCTTCGGCCTGTGGGACGAGCTGCCGCAGAGCTCGCAGCCGACGAGCAACGCGCGCCTGTGCGAATGAATACTCGCGCGTCGTCGGGCGTACTCGTGTGATGCGCATCGGGATCCTCGGCGGGCTACTCGCAGTGTCGGCGACCGCGTGGGCGTTCGACCACGAGCTCACCTCGCCCCTACCGTTCCTGGCCAACGGCAGCCTCGGCGGCGTCGCGGCTGCCACGTCCGTCCCGGCCTACGCGACGAGCTCGCGGATCGCGGTCACCCCCGATGGCGGTGCGCTGGTCATCGATGCCGATAGTGGCTGGCTGATCCGGACCGATCGCGCGGGCACCGCGCTCGCGCACGTCGCGGTCGGGCTCGATGCGGGGACGCTCGCCTACGATCCGATCGCGCAGCGCGCGTACGTCGCCGATCGTCGTGGTGATCGAATCGCGGTGGTGAGCGTCGGTGCGGAGCTCTCGATCGTCGCGTCGTGGCCGACGCCGGCCGAGCCCTTCGGTATCGCGCTCGCGCCGGATCGCAAGACGCTGGTGGTTGCGACGATCGCGGATCGCACCGTGATCGCGCTCGATCCAGCATCCGGCAAGGAGCGCTGGCGCGGTGCGCTCGATCCAGAGCCGCGCGGTGTCGCGATCGCGGCCGATGGTGCGCACGTCGCGGTGTCCCTGCTCGAGCTGCCGGCGCTCGATCAATTCGAGCTCGCGGGTACGCACCGGCGTGAACGCCTCGCGCTCGGTACCGCCGAGACACGCGGTGTGTTCTCGGTGACCTATCTCGGCTCGACGTTGCTCGCCGCGACCGCACAGGTCGATGTTCCGTTCACGGATCAGAACAGCCGCAACTCGAATAGCGGCCACTACGGCGGTTCGTCGACACCGCCGATCTCGCACGCGCTCGCTTTCTCCAATGGCAAGACGTCACTCCTCGCGACCACGAGCATCAACGAATCGCGCGCCGTGGCCTGGGATAGCTCGCGCGACCGGCTCTACGTGGTAGGCCTCGCGAGCGACCGGATCATCCAGATCGAGCACGCCTCGCAGGTCGATCTCGCGGCGGGCCTCGACGGCTCGCTCGGCACGAGGTGCGGCGCGGATGGGCTCGCGATCGCGCCCGACGGCAGCGTCCTGGTGTGGTGCTCGTTCCCGCGCGCGATCGTGCGTGTCACCACGAATGGAAAGATCGTCGCGAAGGTCGGCCCCGAGCTCGTGGCCTCGAGCCTCGATGTTCAGCAACACCTCGGCATGGTGATGTTCCACACCGCCGACGAGAACGTGTCGGCGTTCGGCGGCCTGTCGTGCGGCAACTGTCATCTCGACACGCGCGCCGATGGCGAGAGCTGGTTGATCGAGGGCCAGAGGTTGCAGACGCCGATGCTCGCGGGCCGGATGGTCGGGACCGCGCCGTTCAAGTGGGACGGCGGCGCGAAGGATCTTCCTGCCAGCCTGCGGGCGACGGTCGAACGGCTCGGCGGTGAGGGGCTGTCGAAGAAGCACATTGCGGCGCTCGCCGCCTACCTCGAGAGCATGCCGGCGGTGCGCACGCCGACGCGCGATCACGTCGCGGTCGCACGCGGCAAGGCGCTGTTCGAGTCCGCGGAGCTTGGCTGCACGCAATGCCACGAAGGCGCGATGCTCACCGACAAGCAGCGCCACGCGTTCGGCACCACGCAGCTGTTCGATACGCCGAGCCTCGTCGGCCTCGCTGCGAGCGCGCCGTACTTCCACGATGGCAGCGCGCCGACGCTAGGGACGCTCCTCCGTGATCATGGTGGCGTCCACGGCATGGCCAGCGATGCGAGCGCGGCGTTGACCGACGCGCAAGTCGCTGACCTCGCGGTCTATCTCGAGACGCTGTAGGTCGCTACGACGGGAGGCGTTCGCCGACGGCACCACGACCCGGCGCGCTCGGCGGCGGAATCGCCGGCTCGGGCTCGCTCTGCGGCGGCGCTTCACCAAGCGCGGTGCCGAGAGCATCGTCGACCTTGTTCATGAAGCGGATGTCGAGCTCGTTGCGGACCTCCTCGGGGATATCGAGGACATCCTTCGAGTTGCGCTCCGGCAGGAACACGATCTTGATCCCCGCGCGGTGCGCGGCGATCACCTTCTCCTTGATGCCGCCCACCGGGAGCGCGTGGCCGCGAAGATCGACTTCACCGGTGATGGCGACGTCGTTACGGATCGGACGCTTCGAGTAGACCGACGTGATCACCGTCGCGAGCGCGACGCCGGCCGACGGGCCATCCTTCTTGATCGCACCTTGCGGCAAGTGGATGTGGAGGTCGGTCGCCATCATCTTGTCGTGATCGATGCCGAGCCGCGCGGAGTTCGCGCGGACCCACGAGTACGCCGCGGTGGCGGACTCCTTCATGACATCGCCCATCTGCCCGGTGAGCTTCACTTCGCCCTTGCCGGGATACGCGCGCGCTTCGATGAAGAGGATGTCGCCGCCGACCGGCGTCCATGCGAGACCGGTGACGACACCGACCTCGGGCTTGCGCTCGGCCACGTCCGACTGATGGCGACCCGGGCCGAGTAGCTCGGTCAGCATCGGCTTGGTGACGTGCACCGACTCGGTGCCTTCCGCGACCTTGACCGCGACGCCACGGCAGACCGCCGCGAGCTCGCGCTCGAGGTTACGAACGCCGGCTTCGCGGGTGTAGCTGCTGACGATGTCGGCGAGCGCGTCCTCGTCGAGGATGAGCTGCTCTTTCGTGATGCCGTGCTCGACGAGCTGCTTGGGCAGGAGGTGCTTGCGGGCGATCTCGATCTTCTCGATCGTGGTGTAGCTCGACAGCTCGACCATCTCCATACGATCGAGCAGCGGCTGGCTGATCGTGTCGAGCTGGTTCGCGGTGCAGATGAACATCACGCGCGAAAGGTCGACCGGCACTTCGACGTAGTGATCGACGAAGTCCTTGTTCTGCTCGGGGTCGAGGACCTCGAGCATGGCCGCGGCCGGATCACCGCGCATGTCGGCGGCGAGCTTGTCGATCTCGTCGAGTACGAACACCGGGTTCATCGAGCCCGCCTTCTTGAGGCCGGCGACGATGCGCCCGGGCAAGGCGCCGATATAGGTCCGACGGTGGCCGCGAATCTCGGCTTCGTCGCGCACGCCGCCGAGCGAGATGCGGACGTACTTGCGTCCGAGCGAGCTGGCGATCGACTTGCCGAGCGAGGTCTTACCGACGCCGGGAGGGCCGACGAGGAGCAGGATCGGGCCGTGCTTGTTCGGCGCGAGCTTGCGCACCGCGAGGAACTCGAGGATGCGGCGCTTGACCTTCTCGAGACCCGAGTGCTCGGCCTCGAGGATCACGCGAGCGGCCGAAACATCGAGGCGATCCTCGGTGACGACGTTCCACGGGATCTCGAGCAGGTTCTCGACATACGTGCGCGCGATGTTGTACTCGGGCGAGCTCGACGCCATCTGGCTCATGCGCGACAGCTGCTTCTTGGCAACCGCGCGAACTTCGTCCGACATCTTGCTGTCTTCGATCTTCTTGCGAAGGTCGTCGATCTCGGCGTTGTCGTCTTGCTCGCCGAGCTCCTCCTGGATCTGGCGGAGGCGATCGCGAAGTACGCGCTCGCGATGGGTGCGGCTCGACTGGCCTTCGAGCTCGGCCCCGATGTCCGCCTTGAGGCGCAGCACGGTCGCCTGGCGCTCGAGCGACGGGATGATGCGCTCGAGGCGCTTCATCGTGTCGGTCTCGACGAGGAGCGTGGTCAGATCGTCACGCTCCAGCTCGAGGTACGGCACGGCGGCATCGACGAGCTTGTCCGGATCGACGATCGCTTGCACCTGGGCCCGCGTGAGCTCGCCCCGGGGCGACGAATCTTTGTCTTTGTCGCTGCGGTTCTCCTTCGCCTGCGCGTCGGTGACGACCGCGGTGAGATAGTCGCGAACCTTCGCGGTCGTGGCGATCAGTGAATCCGCCGCCGCCACACTCGTGGGCTGGAGCGGTGACACGGAGGCGACGAGGAACGGCTCGGTCGCGACGAGCGCATCGATATGCACGCGCTCGAGGAACCGCATCACGCACGTGAAGCGACCCGGCGAGTGCTTGACCACTTGCACGATCTCGGCGCGCACGCCGACCTCGTGGAGGTCGCGTTGACCGGGGTCGCGGACCGCCGGATTCTTCTGCGGGATGATGACGATCAAGTTGTCATCGCGCGTCGCGGCTTCGATCGCGCGCACCGAGGCTTCACGGCCGATCTCCAGGGGCCCGACGTGACCGGGCAACTGCACCTCGGTGCGGAGCGGGATAACGGGATATTGACCAGCAGTTTCGGTGTGCTTGCTCATCGAACCTCTCGGGGGCAGTCTACGCCAGATCAGTCGTTCGGCTTGTGTTTACGCAGCTTCTGAACGAGCTGGACGAGCAGTTTTTTCGCTTCGTCGTCGAGGTCGCCGGGAACGTCGATCTGGACGGTGACGTAGTGATGGCCCATGACCCCGGACCGATCCGGGATGCCCTTGCCCTTGAGCCGGAGCTTCTTGCCGCTCGCCGTGCCGGGCGGAATCTTGACCTCGACCTTGCCCTCGATCGTCGGGACGCTCGCGACGGTGCCAAAGATCGCCTGATCGAACGGAATTCGCACGTCGGAGTGAACGTCGTTGCCGCGCACCTCGACCGTCGACCCGTCGCTCGCTTTGACCAGCTGGGGACCTGTCTCCTCGACGGTGCGACGCGGCTGCTGAGCCCGGTACGCTTCCTCGAAATCGTCGATCGGGCCTCGCCGCGCGCGCGCCGCACCCGCACCAGCGCGAGGTTGGCCTTGCTGAGCCTGGCTGAAGAACTGACCGAACAGGTCGCCGAGGTCGAACACGCCCGGGCCAGCGCCCGTGGACGTTTCGTAGGTGTAGCTGGCGCCACCGCCACGCCCACCACGCGCGCCGCCGCTCGCACGAATATCGTCGTAGAGCTGCTTCTTCTTGGCATCCCCGAGCACGTCGTAGGCGTTCGAGATCTCCTTGAACCGGGTCTCTTTGGCCTTATCGCCGCCCGTCGAGTCCGGGTGGTACTGCTTTGCGAGCTTCCGATACTGCTTCTTGATGTCCTCCGGAGTCGCATCTCGGGCGACGCCGAGCGCCTTGTAGAAGTCGAGGTTCGGATCGAAATCGATCTGCTGCGGCATCAGGCAACCTTCTCCCGCGGCTCGTGTCGCAAGGACTCGTTGCGCCGGAACGTGATCTGGTCGCCGACCACGTCGGCTTCGATGACGTCACCCGGTTGAAAGTCACCGGCGATGAGGCGGAGAGCGAGAGGGTCGATCACGAGCTTTTGCAAGGCGCGCTTGAGCGGCCGCGCCCCGTAGATCGGATCGTACCCGGCCTCGGCGACCCGCGCGACTGCCTGGTCGGAGAGGTGGAGTCCGAGCTGACGATCCGCGAGCAGCTTCTCGAACCGCTTGACCTGGATCTTGACGATCTTGCCGAGGTCGTTCTCGGAGAGCGGCTCGAAGAAGATGATCTCGTCGATCCGGTTGAGCAGCTCGGGCCGAAAGATCGTCTGGAGCTCGCGCATCGCGGCCGCTTCGACCTCGGTGCGGTTGGCCTTGGTCATCTTGAGCAGGTGCTGGCTGCCCGCATTGCTGGTCATGATCACGACGGTGTTCTTGAAGTCGATCGTGCGGCCCTGGCCGTCTGTCAACCGGCCATCGTCGAGGACCTGGAGCAGGACACTCCAAACATCGGGATGTGCCTTCTCCATCTCGTCGAGGAGGACGACGCTGTAGGGATGGCGGCGCACCGCTTCGGTGAGCTGACCACCCTGGTCGTAGCCGACGTAACCCGGAGGTGCTCCGACCAGGCGCGAGACCGTGTGCTTCTCCTGGTACTCCGACATGTCGATGCGCACGAGGTTCGTGTCGTCGTCGAACAGGAACTCGGCGAGCGCGCGCGCCAGCTCGGTCTTGCCGACGCCGGTGGGCCCGAGGAACAGGAAGCTGCCGATCGGGCGGTTCGGATCTTTGAGACCCGCACGCGCCCGACGGATCGCGGCGGCGACGGCCGCGACGGGAGTCTCCTGACCGACCACGCGCGCACGCAGGCGCGCTTCCATCGAGCCGAGCTTCTCGGCTTCGCCCTCGATCATCTTGTCGACCGGGATGCCGGTCCACTTGGACACGACGCCCGCGATATCGTCTTCGGTGACCTCTTCGCGCAAGAAGCCGCCCTTCGCGCGGATCGCATCGACCTTGACGGTCTCGTCCGCGCTCTGCTTCTCGAGCGCGGGCAGGGTGCCGAAGCGGAGCTCGGATGCCTTGGCGAAATCGCCGATGCGCTGCGCTGCCTCGACATCGGTCTTGGCCTTCTCGAGCTTCTCCTTGGTATCGCGGAGGTTCTTGATCAGCTCGCGCTCGGACTGCCACTGCGCCTTCATCGCATCGGACTGCTCCTTGAGGCCGGCGATCTCGCGCACGACCTCGGGCAGCCGTTGCTTGGAGCGGCGATCGTTCTCGCGCTCGAGCGCCGCGCGCTCGACTTCGAGCACGATGATCTGCCGATCGAGGTCATCGATCGGGGTCGGAGTCGATTCGATCTCCATCTTGAGCCGCGATGCGGCTTCGTCGACCAGATCGATCGCCTTGTCGGGCAGCTGGCGCGAAGGGATGTAGCGCGCCGATAGCTTCGCCGCGGCGACGAGCGCCCCATCGCGGATCCGGATCCCGTGATGGACCTCGTACTTCTCTTTGATGCCGCGCAGGATCGCGATCGTGTCCTCGACCGAAGGCTCCTCGATCATCACCGGCTGGAACCGGCGCTCGAGCGCCTTGTCCTTCTCGATGTGCTTGCGATATTCGTCGAGCGTGGTCGCGCCGATGCAGCGAATCTCGCCACGTGCGAGCGCGGGCTTGAGGAGGTTCGCGGCGTCGTTGCCACCTTCGGCGGCACCGGTCCCGACGAGCGTGTGCATCTCGTCGATGAACATGATGATCTCGCCATGCGATTCGGAGACTTCCTTCAGGACGGCCTTGAGGCGCTCTTCGAACTCGCCGCGAAACTTCGCGCCCGCGATCAGGGAGCCGAGATCGAGCGACAGCAGCTTCTTGTTGCGCAGCGATTCCGGAACGTCGCCACGCGAGATGCGCTGGGCGATGCCCTCGACCACGGCGGTCTTGCCGACGCCGGCTTCTCCGACGAGGACCGGATTGTTCTTGGTCCGTCGCGACAGGATCTGGATCGTGCGGCGAATCTCTTCGTCGCGGCCGATCACCGGATCGAGCTTGCCCTGATCGGCGAGCCGCGTGAGGTCTCGCGTATAGCGGTCGAGCGCCTCGTACTTGGCCTCGGGATCCTGATCGGTGACGCGCTGATTGCCGCGCACGGCGACGAGCGCCTCGAGGATAGCGGCCTTGGTCGCGCCGGCATTGCGGAGCGCCTCGCCCGCGGGGCTCTTGCTCTCGGAGAGCGCGAGCAGGAAGTGCTCGGTCGAGATGTACTCGTCCTTCATCTCGTCGGCTTGCTTGCCGGCGCCTTCCCAGGCGTCCTTGAGCGAGCGGCCGAACTGGACGTCGAGGGACGAGCCGTGGACTCGCGGCTGTTTCTCGAGCGCGCGGTTGATGTCGGCTTTGACGATCTCGGCATCGGCGCCGAGCTTGGTGAGGATGCGAGGGACCACGCCAGCTTCCTGGTCGAGCAGCGCGAGCAGCAAGTGCTCGGCGCCCACCTCGGCGTGGTTCTTGGCCATGGCAGCCTCGCGCGAAGCGGCGAGGGCTTCCCGGGCTTTGACGGTCAATTGGTCGATTTTCATGACAGGCCGAACGTAACCACGCTTACAGGACCGTCAATATCCACCTGGAATATTAGTAAGTCCGGGGCGGGCAAAAAACCCCGTGGTAGCTCTCCCGCACGGTCCGGAGGGCCACGACGCGCGATCCGGGCCGATCCGTGGGCACGCCGTTCGCACTACCGGTCGGCATGACAAAGATCATCATCAGCGGTCTCCTCCTCGCCGGCCTCACCCTCACGGCGAGCGCCGATCCGCAGACCAACAAGGACGCCAAGGACACCGCGACCGACGTCAAGAAGGACACCAAGGACAAGGCCACCGACGCCAAGAAGGCCGGCAAGAACGTCAACGCGACGCCGGACCAGAAGGCCGACAACAAGGCCGATGCCGACAAGGCGAAGGCAGACCACGCCGCGGATGCGGCCAAGGCGAAGGCCGACCACGCGGCCGACGCGAAGAAGGCCAAGTAACTATTTCTTGGACTACGGACACGCGCCGCGGCGTTCGCTTAGATTAGGAGCATGCAGCCGGGCGACGTCGTCGACGACCGGTTCGAGCTCGCGGAGCTAGCGGGGTCGGGCGGGATGGGCGCGGTGTATCGCGCCCGCGATCGATCGACGGGCGAGCCGGTCGCGCTCAAGGTGATGCGGTCGATCGCCGCCGAGCACGACGACCGGTTCGCGCGGGAGATTCGAGTGCTCGCGCAGCTGCGCCACCCCGGCATCGTTCGCTACATCGCGGACGGCACTTCGCAGGGTGAGATGTGGCTCGCCATGGAGTGGCTCGAGGGCGAGTCGCTCGCGCAACGCGTGCGCCGGACCGGGATCACGACCACCGATGCGATCTCGGTGGTGCGGCGGATCGCCGAGGCGGTCGGCGCGGCGCACGAGCGCGGCGTCATCCATCGCGATCTCAAGCCGAGCAACATCTTCGTGGTCCACGACGACCTCGCGCGGGTGAAGCTGCTCGATTTCGGCGTCGCCCGGATCGGCGCGAGTGATCTGCAATCGACCCGCACCGGCGTCATGATCGGCACGCCTGGCTACATGGCTCCCGAACAGGCGCGCGGCGATCGCGAGGTCGGGCCGCGTGCGGACGTGTTCGCGCTCGGGTGCGTGCTGTACGAGCTGCTGACCGGCTCGCACGCGTTCGTCGGCGACAACGTGATGGCCGTGCTCGCGAAGATCTTGCTCGAAGATGCGCCGCGAATCTCCGAGCTGCGACCCGAGCTCGCGCACGATCTCGACGACCTGATCGCGAGGGTGCTAGCGAAGCACGCCGACGAGCGGCCGGCCGATGGCAGCGCGCTCGCGCTCGCGCTCGGAAACCTCGACGAGGTCGAACCGATCCGTACCTCGATGGTCGAGGTCCGCAGATCGCTCACGACGAGCGAGCGCCGCTTGTTGTGCGTGGTGTTGATCGGGGGCGCGACCGATGGCTTCGATACGTTCGTCGATTCGGTCGCGAACGATGCGACGCTCGCCCCGAGCGTACAGCCGTCGCTGCTGACCACGCCGGGGAGCTCGCTCGTCACGCAGGTCTATTCGTCGCTGCGTACGACTGCTGCGGCCCACGGTGCCGGGCTCGAACGGTTGATCGATGGATCGCACGTCGTCACGTTGCACGGCTCGGGGACCGCGGGCGATCAAGCGATGCAGGCGGCGCGCTGTGCACTCGCGTTGAAGCAGGTCGCGCCTGGCGCACCGATGGCGCTCGCGACCGGGCGCGGTGTGTTCGCCGGGCGGTGGCCGGTCGGTGAAGCGATCGATCGCGCGGCGACGCTGCTCGCGGCCGCGGAGCGCGCGCCGCAGAGCGTTCGGATCGACGACGTCACGGCGGGCCTGCTCGATGCGCGGTTCGAGCTCGGCGGGGATGAAGCCGGCTTGACCTTGGTCGCCGAGCGCGATGTCACCGAGACCGCACGGACGCTGCTCGGCAAGGTCACGCCGTGCGTCGGCCGCGACCGCGAGCTCGGCGTGTTGGCGGGGCTGTACGACGAGTGCGTCGCGGAGCCGATCGCGCGCGCCGTGGTCGCCACGGGTGCCGCGGGCATCGGCAAGTCGCGCGTGCGCGTCGAGCTGCTCCGCCGGATCCAGGCGCTCGGGCCGGCCGAGGTGTGGATCGGTCGCGGCGAGCCGCTGCGCGTCGGGTCGCCGTACGGGATGCTCGCTCCCGCGCTTCGCCGCACGGCCGGGATTCGCGATGGCGAGACGCTCGAGCTGCGGCGTCAGAAGCTGCGCGCGCGCGTGTGTCGCAATGCGGCCGTACCGTTCGACCCGGTCTTTCTCGCCGAGCTGATCGGTGCGCCGAGTGATGACGCGCCGCCCGAGCTCCACGCAGCGCGCCAAGATCCACAGTTGATGGCCGAGCAGATTCGTCGCGCGTTCGTGCAGTGGGTCGCCCTCGAGTCCTCCGCCCAGCCGCTCGTGATCGTGCTCGAAGATCTCCACTGGGGGGACCTGCCGAGCGTGAAGTTGATCGATGCGGTGCTGCGCGAGCTCGCGGATCGCCCGGTGTTCGTACTCGCGCTCGCGCGACCCGAGGTCAACGAGCTGTTCCCCAAGTTGTGGGCCGAGCGAGGCGCCCAGGAGCTCCGGCTCGACGAGCTGACGAAGAAGGGCTGCGAGAAGCTCGTGCGCGGCGCGCTCGGCGCCGCGGCCGACGACACGCTCGTCGTCCGCCTCGTCGAACAAGCGGCAGGCAATGCGTTCTATCTCGAGGAATTGATCCGAGCGAGCGCGGAGGGGAAAGGGGACGTGCTGCCCGAGACGGTGCTCGCGGTCGTCCAGAGCCGGCTCGAACGCCTCGAGCTCGACGCGCGCCGCGTGTTGCGCGCCGCGAGCGTGTTCGGCGCGCGGTTCTGGCGTGGCGGCGTGATGGCGCTGCTCGGCGACGAAGTCCAGCGCACGCGCGAGTGGCTCGACGAGCTCTGCGAGCGCGAGCTCGTGGCGCGTGTCTCGACCTCGCGGTTCCCGCACGAAGACGAGCTCCAGTTTCGCCACGCACTCGTGCGCGAAGCGGCGAACGCGATGCTCACCGATGCTGATCGCAAGCTCGGCCATCGCCTCGCGGGCGAGTGGCTGGAGCACGCTGGCGAGGGCGATCCGATGGTGCTCGCCGATCACTTCGAGCGCGGCGGCGATCCGGCGCGCGCCCGTAACTACTACCGCGCCGCTGCCGAGCAAGCCCTCGCGGCATGTGACTTCGCGAGCGCGCTCGCACGCGCCGCTCGCGTGGTCGGCGAGAGCGGCGAGATCGAGTTGATTCGCGCCGAGGCGCTGCGCTGGACTGGCGAGTTCGCCGACGCGGCGGCCCACGCGCGTACCGCGATGACGCTGTTGCCGATCGGATCGCGCGCGTGGTTCGCGGCGGCGAACGAGGCGGCCGAGGCGGCGGGTAAGATCGGCGATGCCGTGCAGGTCGATCACGTTGCGGCGGCCTTGCGAGGTGCCCCGGTCGAGCCGGCCATGCTCGGTGCGCGCGTGACCGCGCTCGCGAATACCGCCTTCGTGTTGTTCAGCTTCGGCAACCACGGACTCGCGATCACGCTGCTCGATCTCGTCGAGCAGGCCGCGCCCGAGGTCCAGGATCCGGCGACGCTCGCGCGGATCTATCAAGCGCGCTCGTCACGCGCGATGGTCACGGGCGACGCGGGGGCGTACCTCGAGTCCGAGCGCGCTGCCTGCGAGGCATTCGAGCGTGCCGGTGACCTGCGCTACGCGTGCGTGCAGCGCGGTCATCTCGGCTACGCGTATCAGGAGCTCGGGGCCTACGCCGAGGCCGAAGAGGCCCTGCGCGATGCGCTCGCGCGCGGGACCGACTTGAACCTGCTGAACGTGGTCGCGACCGCGAAGCACAACCTCGGTCGCGTGTTGCAGCTGCGCGGCGCGCTCGACGAAGCGGCCGTGGTCGAGAGCGAAGCGATCGCGTTGTTCGAGGCGCAGGGCGATCGCCGCCTCTCCAGCGCATCGCGCTGCTATCTCGCGATGATCCTCTACGCGCGCGGCGAGTTCGAGGATGCCGAGCACGAGGTCAAGCTCGCGATCGAGACCTCGCAACTGCCGATGCAGGCGCCCTACCGTGCGACCCTGGCGCGGATCCGGATCGCGAGTGGGCGTATGCGCGATGCGCTCGCCGATGCGCGGACCGCGATGGCGATCCTCGCATCGCTCGGTGCGATCGAAGAAGGTGAAGCGCTCGTGCGCCTCGTGCTCGCGGAGACCTTGCTAGGCAACAATGCGCGCGCCGAGGCACGCACCGTGATCCTCGAGGCGCGCACCCGCCTGATGGCTCGCGCCGTGCGGATCACCGACGAGGTGTATCGCAAGAGCTTCCTCGAGCGCGTGCCCGATCACGCGCGCACGATCGAGCTGGCGAACCGGCTGAGCTAGCCCGGCGAGCTCGCGCGGGCCAACCGTTGACTCCCACAGAGGCCGGGCGAGTCATTGCGGCGAGGGCGGACCTTCGCAGCTGCGGCGCACGAACGCGGACGCCGCCCGAGCGGCTCGACGCAGGGGCTAGCCGAGCTCGGCTTCGACGGGCGTCCCGGCCGCGGCCTGGCGCAGCTTCGTGAGATCGAGCAAGTTGCGCCGACCGAGCTCGGCGACCGCGGTCGCTGCGCTCTTGAGCTCGAACCGGCGACCTCCGGTGGCCTTCGGTCGATCGACGAGCTCGCCGAGGGCTTCGGCGATCCGCGGCGAGGCCTCGTCACCGAGTGCCGCGACGAGCTTGCCCGCGAGGTTGGTATCACCGACGAGCGCGGCCGCGATCAGGGCCTGCGCGACCGACGTGCGGGCGACCTGGCCCGAGGCGAGCGCTCCGGAGCTCGCGAGTTGCGAGCTGACCTCGTGAAGCGAGGCCGGGTCGTCGGCGCGCCAGTAGACATCGAGCAGGCGGCGCAGCGTGGGGACGTGCGTCGGATCGAGATCCGAGGCGCGGAGGAACACGTCGTCCGCGCGATCGACGTCGCCGAGGTGCAACAGCACGACCTCGCCGAGCCGATAGAGGCGTTCGGCGCGCTCGTGCGGAGAAGGCGCGAGCGGCACGAGCTGGTACAGGTAGCGCGCCGCGGTTGGCCAGTCGTTCTTCGCGATGTAGACCTCGGAGAGCTGCTCGATCGCGTACGCATGGTGAGGATGCGAGCGCACGATGCGATCGAGCTGGTGGACGGCGGAATCGAGATCGCCGAGCGTGCGATAGAGGTCGACGAGGGCGAAGTGGGTCGCGAGGAGCGCCTCGTCGTCGTCGAGCGGGACGAGCTCGAGCACCGCACGTGCAGCGGTCAGTGCCAGGGCCGTCTCGCCGAGGCGAGTCGCGAGCTCCTGGACGCGCATGAGCAGGTCACGGCGACCCGGCGCTGCGGCCGCCGCCTGGCGCGCGAGCTCGAGCGCGTCACTATCGCGGCCGAGATGTTCGGCGATGATCGAGCGACGCAGCGCGAGCTCCTCGTCGCCGAGTACGCTCTCGCCGGGGCCCAGGTCGCGATAGATGAGCTCGGCGGTCGGCCAGTCTCCGAGCTTGAACGCGAGCGCACCACGCGCATCGAGCGCGTCGGTGTGGCCCGGGTCTTCGATCAATGCGAGGTCGTAGGCGCGCGCCGATTCGCCGTACTTGCCGAGCTCTTCGGCGAGGCGCGCAACATCGAGCCAGGCCGCGGCCTTCTCGCTGGCGAGGCTCGTCTTGGAGGCGCGCAGGGTGGTGAGCTCGGTGAGGGCGGCGAGGTCACCCGACATCCGATGGTTGTTCGCGAGCACGCGGAACGCCGCGGGATGGCCGAGCTCGGTGCGCCAGAGCTGGTGCGCGAGGTCGAGCGCGGCTTCGTTGTCGCCGGCGATCTCGGCAGCTTCGAGGCGGGTCGCGAGCGAGGTCTTGGCGTCTACGACCTCGATGTTCGCGCGGCAACGCGCGGCGCTCGCAAGCAATTCGGCCCGATCGGCGGCGCGTGCGGTCGACGCGGCCTCTTCGTAGAGCCGAGCGGCTTCGCGGCGGCGACCGATCGCTTCGTAGCGCGTGGCCAGCGGCGCGCGCACGGCCGGAATCGTGGGATCGAAGGCGAATGCTTGCTCGAGGTTGACCTGCGCTTGATCCGGATCTGCGAGCCGCTCCTGGAAGATCAGCGCGAGCTCCATGTGGAGGGCACCGCGATCACGCGGGTTCGAGGCCGCGGCGATCTCGCGATACAGCAGCGACGCGACGAGCGCCCACTCGCCACGGACCATCGCGGCGGTGCGCAGCTGATACGCGATCTCCGGATCTGCGGGCGAGCACGCGTGCGCCTCTTTGAGGCAGCGATACGCCTCGGCGTCGCGGCCGAGCGCCGAGCGGTAGAGCTTCGCGCGTCGGCGCCACAAGGCGGAGCGCAGCTGCGGCTCGTCGGTGAGGACGAGCTGGCGGCCGATCGCTTCCGACGCCGCGGTGATCTCGCCAGCGGCGGTGTACAGGGTCTCGAGTAGCTCGAGCGGCTCGCGCTCGTCGGGATGCGCCACGGAGGCTCGCTCGGCCGCGAGGATCGCACCGGGCAGATCGTCCTCGTCGGCGAGCTGGCGCGCTCGCACGAGCTCGACCCCGGTGATCTCGATCTCTGGCGGCGGGACGGGCGGCCCCCCGATCTCGCCCGAGACCACGGAGTCGTCGTGGCCGAGCACCTCGGCGCGCTCGGCCGCAAATGCGCGGCGCACAGCGTCGTACTCGCTGGACTGCGCGATCTGTTCGTAGAGGTCCCGTGCGAGCTCGATCTCGTCGGCACCGGCGAGCGCATCCGCGAAGGGCATCCAGACCGGGGCGTAGCTCGGGTCGACGCGATGCGCCTTGTTCCACAGTGCGGTCGCGCGGATCGGATCGTGCGCCTCGCCGCGCGCGATCAGCGCGAGCTCGTGGAGCGCGATTGCCTGGGCTCGGCCGCGACCTTCCTGCGCGGCGCGATCGAGGATCGCGCGGCGCAGATCATTCGTCTCGAGGCTACGGGCATCGGCACCGAGGTGGGCCAAGATCGCGGCGAGGATCGCCGGGTCATCGGGTTCGGCGCGGTGGGCCGCGAGCAACCGATCGCGATCGGCGAACGCTGCCGCGGCGCGCACCGCACCGGAGTTCTCCTCGCGCGTGCCGCTGACCGTGACCGAGGGCCGATCATCGTCGTCGTCGTCAGGCGGAGGTATGGGCAGCTCCTCGATGACCGGCGCTTCCTGCGGGGGGCCCGTGTCCGCGTCGCCGCCGATGGCGCGGAGCAGCGCGGCGGCATCTGCGCGCAGCGCATCGGCCTCCTCGGTGCCTGCGCCTCGTGCGCGCCCGTCATACGTCTTCGCGAGCTGCGCCTTGCGCGTGACCTCGGCGTGGAGCTCGGCGAGCAACCTGCCACCGTCGTCGAGTTGTCCGCTGCCGGTCGCAGCATCGATCAGCGCGACCGCCTCCGCGTTCTTGCCCGAGCGCACGAAGGCACTCGCGAGGTTCACGAGGTCGCTCGAGGCGCGCCGCCCGGCTGGAATGGCGGACAGCGCTTCGGTCGCGACGTCCCACGCGAGGTGGGTCGCGGCCTCGTTCGCGAGCAAGCGCAACACCGAGTCGTGGCGATTGCCGACGAAGTGATTCGCGGCTTCGCGCATGGCGGCGCGACCGCGCAAGCCGTCATCGAGCCGATCGTAGAACAGATCCGCGAGCTCGAGCAGCGCGTCGCCTTTCTTGACGCCCGCAGAGAGCGCGGCGCGCGCACCGAGGTGCTTCGCGGCGGCTTCGTAATCACCGAGCTCGATCGCGAGCTCCGCGAGCTCCTGCACGAGCTCGACATCGCCCGGCGAGACATGGTTCGCAGCCTCGAGCGCTGCGAACGCATCGCCGATCCGTCCGGCGGCACGCGCGCGTCGCGCACCCTCGCGCAGCGAAAGCGCGCCAGCCTTCGCTTCGCGGATCCGACCGCTGGTGGTGTTCTCTTCGCTGGTCTCGACCGGTGGGGGTGGGGCTTCTGGTTTGCTGCGCTCGGCGACGAACTTCAGGGAAGGCTCGTGCGCCGGATCGATCTCGAGCGCGCGCTGATGCGTGGCGAGCGCGACGTCGGGCCGCCCGAGCTCTTGTTGCAGATCCGCGAGGCGCGACAGCAAGGGTGCTTGGCGATGCGGATGGCGCGCGGTGGCGGCGACCTTGCGGCCGAGGATCACCGCCACGCGCTCGAGGTCGCCGCGATCACGCCACTGCGCTTCGAGCGCGTCGAGCGCGGGCAGGTGGGTATCCGAGATCCGCAGCGCGGCTTCGAGGCAGCGCACCGCATCATCGGCGCGCTCGGCACGCCGGAAGAGCTCGCCCGCGCGATACATCGCATCGACGCGCGCGCTCGGCGAAGAATCGAGAGCGAGCTGCGCGAATCCTTCGAGCGCCGAAGCCGCGCCCGCCAGATCGCCCGCGCGCTCCGCGAGATCCGCGAACAACCGCAGGGCCTGGCCGCGCATCTCCGGCGAGGTCGCGCGCGACAGCTCCGCATCCTCGGCGAGAGGACGCAGCGTCTGGATCGCGAGGCCGCCATCGCCGGTGCGATCGGCGGCGACCGCGAGGCGATAGAGGTAGGTGCCGTGCTTCGCGGGGTCGACAGGGCGATCCTCGACGAGCCCGCGATACGCGCGGATCACCTCGGGCCAGGCTCGCTGGCGCCACGCCGCTTCGCCGAGCGTCGTGAGGACGTCGCGTCGCAGGTGCGAGGGCACCGCGGCATCGAGCGCTGCGTGGGCGCGTGCGCCGTGGGGCAGCGCGGCGGTGGCATCGTCGGCCTCGAGCCACGCAGCTGCGGCGGCGGTCTCGTTCTCGATCCGTTCCTGGTTCGACGCGAGCCGACCGGACATCTTCGCGAGCGCTGCGAGCGCCTGGGCGCGCGCACGTGGATCGCCGCTCTTCGCGAGCAGCTCGGCTTCGAGTGCGTACGCGCGGCGGCGCGACGCAGGATCGGCGTCTTCGTCCTCGGTGAGCGAGAGGGCTTCGTGGAGATCCGCGAGCGCCGCGGCGAGATCTGGCGTCGCCTCCTTGCGGCGGATCTCGGCGCGCGAGATCAGCAGCGATGCGCGCTCGGCCGGAGGCGGCCGGGTGGCGAGCACCGCATCGATCCAGCGCCGCTCGTCGATCGGCTCGGCGGCACGCGCGAGCAAGGTCTTCGCGGCGCTGCGCGCGATGGTCGGCGCATGGCGCGTGGCGAGCCCGTGCGCGCGTTCCCAATCGACGCCCGCTTGCGCCGCATCACCCGTGCGATCGAACAGGGACGCGCGGGCGACCGCGAGCTCGGCGGCGCGCGTGTACATCCGATCATCGCTGTCGTCGCTCGCGAGCTCGACGAACGAGGAGATCGCGGTCTCGAGCTCGACGGCCGCGTGCGCGGGATCCGCGGTGGCCTCGGCGATCTCCGCGAGCACCGCGTGCGCCTCGGCCGCGGTCTCGCCACCGGCGAGCGTGGCGCGGCGCAGCGATCCGCGCGCGTCGTCGATCCGGCCGAGCGCGACGAGCGAGCGGGCGAGCGCGAGCTCGTGCTTGGTGATCGTGGGAGACGCGAGGCCCAGCCCGCGCAGGCGCTCGTAGAGCTCCGCGGCCGTCGCGTGATCGCCGCGGTCTGCCGCCGCGGACGCGAGGCCCGCCATCGCCTCGGTCTGCAGGCTATCGAGCTCGAGCGAGCGCTGCCACGCGAGCTCGGCACCGGCGGCGTCGCCGTGCTTCGCGAGGTTTGCTCCGAGCACGGCGTGTGCGCGCGCGGCGGTCCGATGATCGCCGCGCGCTTCCCCGAGCCGCGCGACTTCGCGCCACGCATTCGCCGCGGCCCGCGGATCGCTCGCGCCGAGCAACATCGCGGTCATCTCGTGCACGCTCGGTTCGTCGGGCGCGAGCGCGCGGGCGGTCGAGAGCTCGAGGTGCGCGTTGCCCGGATCGCCGAGTTGATGGGCGAACACGTCGGCGAGCCGCAGGTGGAGCTGGACCGCACGCTCGGGCTCGGTGTGCTGTGCCTGCTGTGCGCGCGATCGCAGCAACCGGACGAGCTCGGGCCAGCGCGCTTCGTCGACGAGCCGATCCGCGAGCGCATCGGCCGCCTCGCTCGAGCTCGGATCGTGCTCGAGCGCGAGCTCGTAGAGCTGGGTCGCCGCTTTCGGTTCGAGCACGCGGAGGAGGCGCGCCCCGGCGAGCGCGGCGAGGGCGGCTTGATCGTCGTCGCCTTCGGCGCTCGCGAGCTGCGCGACGTGCGACAGATGGCTCGCCGCTTCACGCGCATCGCCTTGCGCGAGCGTGATCGAAGCGAGCGCGGCGTGCGCCGCCGGAAAGTGCGGCCAGCGCCCGAGCGCCTGGCGCGCGAGCTCGAGCCCGTCGAAGAACCACGCCGGGCGCGCGGCCGCGAGTCCGAGGATGCGCTCGAGCAAGTACGGTTGGTCGGGGCCACCTGCAGAGAGCAACGTGCGATAGCCGCG
>JANXOP010000406.1 GCA_025357755.1 Kofleriaceae bacterium
CTGGCCACGCTGGCGCGTCGGGAGCTCGTCGGCGCGCAGGAAGCGCGCGGTCTGGCGTGGGGGCGCGAGCAGCTCGTCGAGCCGGACCTCGAGCGCGTTCGCGACCTTCACGAGCACGGTGAGGGTCGGGTTCGCCGAGCCCGATTCGAGGTTCGTCCACGTGGCGCGCGGGATGCCGGCGGACTTCGCGATCTGTTGCTGAGACAGCCCGCGGGTCTCGCGGATCGCCTTGAGATTAGCGGCGAGGTGGTCGGTGGCGCTCGTTGGCATCTTGCCAATGTATTAGCACGCAAGCTGACATCTTGGCGGCAGGACCGCAGGCGCTGGAGTCGCGTTACCACCCGCGCGCGACGTGCAGGACTACGATCCGGTAGCGTGGAGCTTCGCGGCGAGCTCGCGGCGTAGCGCGACCTCGAGATCGCGATGCAGTCGCTGTGCGATGTCGTCGCGACGTCGAGCGCCATCGAGGAAGCCGGGCACCGGGGACGAGGCCGTGCTCTTGGCATCGAGGGTCGCCGCGCATACGATCTTGGCGTCGGCGAGCGAGAACACGTAGCCACGCGCGACCAGCTCGCCGTTGGCATAGGCGATCGGCGAGGTCTGGGTCACATCTGGTTCGTGATCGGAATCGATCAAGACGAATGCGAGCATGCGCGGGATGGCCGCGATGGTGTCGCGATCGGCCGCGGTCGCATCCTTGGTCGCGAGCCTGCGCTCGACACCCGCGACGATGCGGTCGAGCTGCACGAGGTCGCCCTCCGGGACCGCGTTCGTGCCATCGGCGAGGTAGGCCCAGAAGTCGCTGGCCGCTAGCGCTGGGGTGCTCGTCCCCGTGCGCGTCCCCGTGCGGATGAACGCATTCGCCGCGTCCTCGCTCGGCGCGTGGTACGGCGCGCTGCACGGCGCCGAGCCGGGATGCAGGGTGGCGAGCCGCGAGGGCGCCGTCGCGGTCGGCCACGCGGCGAGCGCAGCTGCGAGCTGGCGACGCAGCTCGACAACGGTGGCGGCGAGCTCGGTGCGCTCGCGGTCATCGAGGTGGACGGCCTCCGGGGGTGTGTACGCGAGGTGCCGGGCGTGCTCGCGGTACGCCAGGTACTTGATGACCGCGAACGGCACCGCGATCACCGCGAGCCCGCACATCAGCATGACCGCGAGCTTCACGCGCCTCGCCCGACCGAAAGCCGCGGCCGCGGGGTCGTGATCCTGGGCGAGCGCGATCGCTTCCCAGTCGACCATCGGCGTCGCCTCGACGAGCGCGTCGCAGGCACGCTTCGCGCGTGCGAGGCCGGTCAGATTGAACCCCGCCTCCTTGGTGGACTCGTGCGTTGCATACTGGCCGGCGCCATACGTACGGTGCGAGAGTTTGACGTCGGCGCCGAGCGCGATGCCTTCATCCGCGCGCACCGAATCGTAGCCCGAGACATCGATGCCGTTCGCGGCGAAGCCTGCGCGTGCGTCGTCGAGGTGGCGCCAGATCTCCGGATAGAGCTGCTGCGCTTCGCCGATGCGCAGCGACAGCGCGGACTCGTTACCCGAGACGCCGATGCCGTATCCGCGCTGCCGTGCGACGACCTTGCTCGGCCCTTGGACGAGCGCTTCGAACCGCTCTGCCAGCGCGAGCGCGACACGAAGCGACTGGATCGGTTCGGGCGGAATCTCGTGGGAGCGGTACATGGCCCCGACGAGCATAGAGGATCGCGCGAGCTTAGCGCATGCGCTCGAGCAGCATCAGCTGACCGAGCGCCGCGGACACCGCCGATTCGGTGCGCAAGATCGGCGCCCCGATCGAGCACGGGATGAAGCCACGCTCTTTGAAGGTCTCGAGCTCGCGCTCGATCCAACCGCCCTCCGGGCCGATCGCTAGCACGGAGGCGCCACCGCCGACCGCGCGCTCGATCGGCGGCGCGTGCGGATGCGCGAGCAAGCGACCGGGTCCCGGCGTCGCGAAGCGCGTATCGAGTAGCTCCATCAAGCGATCGTGAACGTGGATCTCCGGCAGGTGCGTGGTCGCGCCTTGTTCCGCGCCGAGCCGGGCATCCATCGCGAGGGCAGCGGGCGCGAGCTTTGGCGATTTGAGGTAGCTCTTGTCGACCCGCCACGCGTTCGTGAGATCGATGCGACGGATCGCGAACGCGGCGCACGCCTCGATCACGCGTGCGAGCACCTTCGGCCGCGGCATCGCGAGGAGAAGGTCGATCGCCATCTGGGGCGCCGGCGCGCCGGTGCTCGTGAAGTGCAAGGCGA
This sequence comes from Kofleriaceae bacterium, assembly GCA_025357755.1. Lineage (GTDB taxonomy): Bacteria > Myxococcota_A > Polyangia > Haliangiales > Haliangiaceae > JABFXX01. The sequence goes on from JANXOP010000406.1 coordinate 2,245, forward strand.
TCCCGGAAGGGTCGTCCGCAAGCACCTCACCCGTGCCGATCGCGCCGCCAAGGACGCCCATCTTGATGATGGAACCGGGCGTGACTCCAAGCACCCCGCGGAGATGCACCGCGCGGCGGTCGGTCAGGACGCAACGGCCCTCCCGAAGCTCGGCCGGCTCGACGAGGAGAAGGTTCACGTGCGCATCGTATCGCGGTAGGTTGTGGGCATGGCGTTCTTCCAGGACCCACCTCGCCTCGGCAACCAATTCGACGACGATGCCCAGCTGACATCGTGGATCGCGCGCTTCATTCCAGAAGCGGCCAGCGAGCTCCGCCAGCTCGGAGACCTCACCGTCGAGATGTACGGCAAGCAATTGCTCGATCTCGATAACGAGCCCCAGCTCGTCCAGTGGGATGCGTGGGGCAATCGGATCGATCGGATCGAAGTGTCGCCGCTGTGGAAAGAGGCGCAGGTCCTCGCCGCGAAGCACGGCATGGTCGCTTCGGGCTATGAAGACCGCTACGGCGTGCACTCGCGCACGCACCAGTTCTCGATCGTCCACGTGCTCGGACCCTCGCTCGACGTGTACTCGTGTCCGCTCGCGATGACCGATGGCGCGGCGCGCTCGTTGCTCGCGAGCGGCAATCGCGAGCTGATCGAGAAGTACGTGCCGCTCTTGATCACGCGCGATCCGCAGAAGATGTGGACGAGCGGGCAGTGGATGACCGAGCGCACGGGTGGCTCGGACGTGTCGCGTAGCGAGACCGTCGCGAAGCAAGATGTAGACGGCACCTGGCGGCTCTCTGGCACGAAGTGGTTCACGTCGGCGACGACCTCGCAGATCGCGCTGACGCTCGCGCGACCCGAGGGCAACCCCGAGGGCAGCCGCGGCCTGGCGCTGTTCCTCGTCGAGCTGCGCGACGAGAACGGTCGCCTGCGCAACATCGAGGTCAATCGCCTGAAGGACAAGCTCGGCACGCGCAAGGTGCCGACCGCGGAGCTCACGCTCGCGGGCACGCCGGCGATCATGGTCGGCGCGGCGAACGATGGCGTTCGTCAGATCACGCCGATGTTGTCGCTCACGCGGACGTGGAATGCGGTGAGCGCGGTCAGCGCGATGCGCCGCGGGCTCGCTCTCGCAAAGGACTTCGCGCGCCGGCGCACCGCGTTCGGCGCGTTGCTCGTCGACAAGCCGCTACACGCCGATACGCTCGCCGGACTCGAGGCGGAGTATTCGGCTGCGTTCTGTCTCGCGTTCCGCAGTGCGGCGCTGATCGGAACGTTGGAACATGCCAAGAGTGGCGAGAGTGATCACGAGGAGCGACTGTCGCGCGCGTTGATTCCGATCGCGAAGCTCACGACCGGCAAGCAAGCGGTCGCGGTGACGTCCGAGGCGATCGAGTCGTGTGGTGGCGCGGGCTACGTCGAGGATACCGGGCTACCGCGGATCCTCGCCGATGCGCAGGTCTTGCCGATCTGGGAAGGCACGACGAACGTGCTGTCGCTCGACACGCTGCGCGCGCTCGCGAAGGGCGGCGCGCTCGAAGCGGTGCGTACCGAGATCGAGAACTGCACCGCCGCGGCGACGGATGGCTCGCTCGCGAGACCGATCGCCGCGGCCCGAGACGCGCTCGATCACGCGACGGCGTGGATCTCCGAGGCAATGGCCAAGCCGGAACGGCTGGAAGCTGGCGCGCGGCGCTTCGCGATGACGCTCGGGCGTGCGCTCGAGGTCGCGCTGCTGTCGCAGCACGCGCAGTGGTCCATCGACCATGGCCACGGTGGTCGCGCGGCCGCAGCCGCACGGCGGTTCGCGGCGACCGGCATCGATCAGATCGGCCAAGTCGGCGACATGTCACTCGACGACAGCAAGTTGCTCGCCTAAAAAAAGAGACCCGAGTGGGTCCCTTTTTCACTTAGTAGCCAGCGCCTGCGGGCGGCGGCGGCGGAGCGCCACCGGGACCACCCGGACCTGCGGGCGGCGGACCACCCGCGGCAGCCGGAGGCGGCGGACCACCCGCGCCATTGCACTGGTAGTGAACGCGCCATGCAGTGGCCGTGCGGGTGCTCGTTTGACCCTGGGTGTTCTGGTCAGTCGTCGTCGTGCGGCCGTTGCGCGACGTGTGATCCTGACCTTGGGTGTTCTCTTGCGAGTACGTGTCCGTGCCAACCGCCTCTTCACCCTCCTGCACGATGGTGAAGTTGTTCGGGCCACAATGCGACGCCATGTCAGCGTTCGCCTGCTCCATCGCTTTACCGCGATCGCCCGACAACTCGATGACACCACCCGACTGCGTGCGCTGGATAACGCGCGCGCTGCCACAGGCAGCAGCGAGAACCACGATCAAACCTAGCGAGACCTTCCGAAGCATATAGTTCCTTCTCCGTGTGACGGCCGGATAACAGACGACGACAACGCTAAACCATTCGACAGGGTGCGGGCAACCGCCTCACGCCTGTGAAAGACTGCACACATGGAGGCCGCGTCGCAGATCGAATCTGTGGTGGTGTTCGCCCGTGGTGCGCGCATTCGCCGGATCGCGAGCCTCCATGTCGCGCTCTCCTCCGACGCTGTCAGGGTCCGCTTCACCGGCTTGCCGCTCTCCGTGATCGACGACACCGTGCGCTCCGAGGTCGCTGGCCCGGCCGTGGTTAACGCACTGCATGTGGCAGAGGAGATCGTCACCGAGGTCGAGACCGAAGAATCGGCGGAGCTGCGCGCGGCTCGCAAGCGGACGGCACTTGCCGAGTCCGAAGCGGATCGGCTGGGCCGTGCACTCGATCGGTTGGCCGGAGCGCCGCTCGTCGTCGAGGATCCGAGCGAAGATCCGCCCGCCGCATGGGCCTCGGTGGTCGCCGCGCGGCGCCAGCTGATCGCGCAGCGCGCCGAGCGCGAGGTCGCGCTGCGCGATCAGCTCGGCAACGCGCGCCGCGAGCTCGACGCTGCGCAACGCGCCTACGAAGTCGCGATCGAGCACGACGAGCGCACCGGTTCCGCGCGCGCCGCGAAGGCTCACGAGCCACGCAAGTACGTCGAGCTCGAGCTCGTCGCTAGTGCGGCGGGGACCGTCACGATCTGGATCGAGTATCAGGTCGAGGCAGCGCGCTGGGCGCCGAGCTACGTCGCGCGCCTCGACGGCGAGGCGGTGACGTTCGAGCTTCGCGCGGTCGTCGCGCAGGAGACGGGGGAAGACTGGCTTGGCGTCGCGCTGAAGCTGTCGACCGCCGAGCCGACGCGGTTCTCGTCGCTCCCCGAGCTCGCCGCGCAGAAGATCGGTCGGCGCCAGGCGGAGCCCGCGAAGAAAGGGTTTCGCGCACCGCCGATCGGTGCCGACGAGCTCTATCGCGACTACGACAGGATGTTCGGTCGCCGGGTCGTCGAGACCTCGTTCGCGCGGGGTGCCTTCGACGATTCGACCTACGAAGGTCGCGCTCCGACCGCACCCGAGCAGATCGGCGTGACCAAGGACCAAGTCTGGGACGACGATTCGATTCGCTCTGCGCCCGCGATGGCGACCCCGCCGGGCGGCGTACCGATGGCGCAGCCGGCGCCCATCCGTATGGCGGCTCGGGCGATGCCGAAGCTCGGCGCGAGTGGTGGAGGAGGGGACCTTGCCGACGAGCCTCTCGAAGCGATGGACAAGGCGAAGAAGCGGTTTGGCGCCGCGCTCGCGGCGCAACCGCACGTACACGCTGCGATCGTCCCTCGGCTCGACTACGCGGGGCTCGTGATCGCACCTGCATCGTCGCAGCTGCGGGGCAGGTTGATCGCGCAACCGCGACCCACGAGCGACACGACACCCGTGCTAGCAGGCATCGCCGCGATCGACCAGCTCGCGCTTCCCCCGGGGCACACCACGGCGTGGGATCACGCCTACGACTACGCGTTCGTGACGGACGGCGCGGTCGACGTGAAATCTGATCACGCGTGGCACGCGATCGCGTTGACCACGCGCCGTGGCACCGCGAAGCTGCGCCATGTCGCGGTGCCGCGCGAGCAAGCCGACGTGTTCCGCGTCGCCGCGCTCGCGAACCCGTTCGAAGGGCCGCTGTTGCCCGGCCCGATCGATGTCTATGATCGCGGTCAGTTCCTGGTCACGAGCGAGGTCGGATACACCCCGCCTGGCGCGACGGTGGAGGTCGGGCTCGGGGTCGATCCTCAGGTCAAGATCGCGCGCAACGTCGAGTATCACGAGGTGGCGACCGGCATGCTGCGCGGCGGCCTCCGGCTCGTCCACGCGATCGCGATCGACGTCGAGAACCTCGGCGGGCGACCGATCGAGCTCGAGATCCGCGAGCGCGTGCCTGTCGCGCGCGAGCACGACGACGATATCGAGGTCACGCTCGGCACGATCGATCCTGCGTGGGAGAGCTGGACCCCAGATCCGGCCGCTCCGAAAGCCGCGCGCCTGCGAGGTGGTCATCGCTGGCGGCTCACCGTGCCGTCGAGCGCGAAGAAGACGGTGAAGGCGACGTACGAGGTCAAGATCGCGGGAAAGCACGAGCTGGTCGGCGGCAACCGGAGAGAGCCGTGAGCACGCCGGTGATTTCGGTGGTGCCCGTGGTCGCGGTCACCGTGCTCGAGGATCGCGCCGCGATCACGCGGCGAGGGGTGCTGCAGCTCGCGACCGGCCAGCAGCGGATCACGATCGAGGGCGTGTCGCCGATCCTCGTCGACAAGACGCTGAGCGCGACCACCTCGGTGGGGCGAGTGCTCGACGTGCGCTGCGAGCGTACCGTCGCACCGTGGCGCGAGGGCCGAGCCTCGCCGGCCACCGCCTTGCGCGCCGACCGCGAGATCCTCGTCGCGAAGCGGGATGGCGCGCTCGCGAGATCGCGCGCGGCACAAGGCGAAGCACTGGCCCTCGCGCAACTGGCTGCGGCCGCCCTCGCCGATCTCGCGGTCGCCGCGACCCGCGGTGTGACCACGCCGAACGCGCATGCGCAACTCGACGAGCTCGATACCAGTGAGGGCGCGGCACGCACGCGCGCGGTCGAAGCGGATCTCGAGGTCTCGGATCTCGTCGCCGAGCTCGGTCGCCTCGACGACCGGATCACGCGTGCCGTCGCCGAGGCAGGCGAGCACGCCGCGCGGCTCGTGATCGACGTCGTCACCGACGTTGCCGGCGAGACCGTCATCACCGCCTCGTACCTCGTGCCGGGTGCGGCGTGGCGGCCGTATCACCGCGCGCAGTTGATGCGCGAGCAGAACAAGCTCGAGTGGCAGACCACCGCCTGCGTGTGGCAAGCGACCGGCGAGGACTGGTCGAACATCGATCTCACCTGCTCGCTCGAGCGGCCGTCGCTCGGGGTCGAGCCGCCCGCGTTCGGCGACGACGAGCTCCGCACGCGCAAGAAGCCCGACACCGTCGTGGTGCAAGCGCGCGAGCAAGCACCCGAGACCACCGGGCAGGGTGCGAGCGGGCCGGCACAGGTGCCCGGCATCGACGATGGTGGTCTCGGCCTCGTGCTCGTCGCGCCGCGCGTCACCGTGCGCGCCGATGGTGCACCGCATCGCGTGCCCGTCGGTGGGTTCACCTCCGCCGTGCAGCAATCCCTCGTCGCGATCCCGCTGCGCTCGCCCTGGGTGCATCTCCGCGCGCGGATCGTCAACACCGGCACGCAACCGCTGCTCGCCGGTCCCGTGGATCTCGTCATGGCGTCGGGCTATGTCGGGCGTGCCGAGGTCGGCTTCGTCGCGCCGGGCGAGAAGTTCTATCTCGGGTTCGGTCCCGAATCCGACGTGCGCGTGCACCGCACCGAGACCCGCGATCGCGACGACGCGGGCCTGCTCGGTGGCTGGAACGTCAACACCATCCGCGTCGCGGTGCGGATCTCGAACCTCGGTACCGAGCGCCGCGAGATCGTGATCACCGAGCGCATCCCGATGTCCGAGGTCGAGCAAGTCGAGGTCCACACCTCCGCACCCGATGCCTTCCTCCTCGAAGATCATCCCGGTGGTGAAGAGATCACGCAAGTCACGGCACGTGCGCTCGACGAGCGTGGCCTCGTATCGTGGTCGGTCGAGCTCCCGCCCCTCGGCCGGCGCGCGGTCACGCTCGAGTACAAAGTCAAAAGCCAACGCGGCGTTGCAGGAGTCTGATGTCGCTTCCCGAGATGTTCGCGAACCGCGTGAAGAAGAACGCGCGCCACCTGGGCAAGTGGGCCAAGCGCGAGGCGGTCACCTGCTGGCGCGTCTACGACAAGGACATCCCCGAGCTCCCCGTCACGGTCGACACCTACGACGGTGCGCTCGTCATCAACGACTACCGCATCGATCCCACCGACCAAGCCTGGCTCGATGCGCTCGCCGAAGCCGCGCGCACCGCGCTCGAAGCGAAGGACGTCTTCATCAAGCGCCGCGAGCGCCTCACCGATCGCCGCGAAGGCCATCAATACGAGCGCATCGCGAAGGAGAACGAATTTCGAATCGTCCACGAGGGCGGCAAGAAGTTCCGCGTCAACCTCGGCGACTACGTCGACACCGGCCTGTTTCTCGATCACCGGATCACACGCGCGCGCGTCGCCGCCGAGCCCGGCACGTCGCTCCTCAACCTCTTCGCGTACACCGGCGCATTCAGCGTGCATGCGGCCGCCGCGGGCAAAGCCACGACCAGCGTCGACCTCTCGAACACCTACACCGACTGGGCGCGCACGAACCTCGAGCTCAACAACCTCCAAGGCGAGATCGTCGTGGGCGATGTCCGCGAGTTCCTCACTGCGGCTCGCCGTGGGGGGCGTCGCTGGGACGTCGCGATCGTCGATCCGCCCACCTTCTCCAACTCCAAGCGCATGGACTACACCTGGGACATCCAGCGCGATCACGCAATACTCCTCGACGATGTCGCCGCGGTCGCCGACATCATCTGGTTCTCCACGAACCGCCAGCGCTTCAAGCTCGAGTACGACCGTGGCGTCGTCACCGACGAGACCCACGCCACCACGCCGCCCGACTTCCGCGGCAAGCCGCACCGCGCTTACCGAATCACCCACAAATAGGGACGGTAACTCATTAGTCACTTTACGCTTGCTAGCTACGCGAAATCACACGCGCCGCGAGGGACGGTAACTCATTCACGGTTTTCGGCGCTCGGTCGAGAGCTCGAACGCGCTAGCAGTCGCGAACCACCGTTCGACCCTCGAACGAGTTACCGTCCCTCGCGGACTTAGTTAATTCAGTGAGTTAGCGAGCGCAAAGTGACTAATGAGTTACCATCCCCGCTTCGAGGACGGCTCGGACAGCTCGCATGACGGTCTCGGCGGCGACCTCGACGCGCGCACGATGCTCGGCGAGACCAGTCGCCATCGCGCGAAGGTCGGCGGCGTTTGGCGCGAGCAGGGGCCGATGCTGCGTGATGCGATGGAGGCGATGGACGATCGACTCGATCGTGCGGAGATCTTCGGGCACTCCGAAGGTCTGCATACGTTCGAGCAGGGTCGCGAAGCGGGCAGGGCCTTCGGGCTCGCGCCACAAGACTAGATCGGCATCGACGGTGAGGGCGGAGAGGAAGCTCGCGCGATACGGGGCTTCGGCGAGCAGGGTTGCATCGAGCAGGAGCTCGGTGCCGATGTGGGCGGTCGCGCGGCGCGGGCCTCGCGCGCAACCGAGCTCGCCGAGACGGTCGTCGAGCTCGCGCATGAGGGCAAGGACGGGCGCGGCCTGGTGGAAGGCGGAGTCGGTCGCGTGATGGAGCGCGATGCCCGCGGCGACATCGGGATCGAGGGCGTCGGCGAGGCGGACGCCGATCATCGTGGCGAAGTCGGGCAGCATCGCGCCAAGGGATTTTCCGGGAGAGGGACCGGCGCCGAGAAACGACCAGCTCGCGACGGCCGCGTGACCGAAATAGTTCACGTGAGCTTGGTAGCATGGGGCGTGCGCTTGGTTGTCGGCGTCGATCTCGGAACGCAGAGCTGCAAGGCGGTCGTGTGCGACGAGCAGCTGCGCGTGCTCGGTGACCATCAGATCGGCCACCCGACGGCGTATCCGAAGCCGGGTTGGGCCGAACAAGATCCGCGCGTGTGGGAGGCCGCACTCGCACCGGCGATCGGCAAGGCCCTCGCGGTAGCGAACGCGAAACCGAGCGATGTCGTCGGGCTCGCACTCGCGGGCCAGCTCGATGGGTGCGTCCCGGTCGATGCGCACGGCGAGCCGCTGCATCCGGCGCTGATCTGGCAAGACAAGCGCGCGACCGAGATGCCGGTCGATCGCGCGCGCTTGTTCGCGCTCACGGGTCAGGTTGCGGATGCGAGCCACATGGCGGTGAAGGCGCGCTGGTTGCGTGTGGCCGGCATCGCGGCGACGACATGGCATCAACCCACGAGCTACGTGCTCGCGCGGCTCACCGGCGCGAAGGTCCTCGATCACGCGCACGCGTCGACCACGATGCTCTACGACCTCGCGACGCGCGCGTGGTCGCCCGAGCTGATCGCGGCGTTCGGGATCGATCCCGCGACGCTCCCTGTCATCGCTTCGACGACCGCGATCGCGGGCGAGCTCCACGCGGCCGGTGCGATGTTCACCGGGTTGCCGATCGGCACGCCCGTCGCGGTCGGCACCGGGGATGACTTCGCCACCCCGCTCGGCGCTGGTGTCGCGGGCCCGGGCTATGCGATCTGCGCGATCGGGACCGCCGAGGTCGTCGGTGGGCTCTCCGCCACCGCGGTCTTCGATCGGCCGGCACCGCCACGCGAGACGATCCTGGAGACCCACGCGTATCCGACCGGTGCGTTCTTCATCGAGAACCCGGGTTGGATGTCGGGCGGCGCGGTGCGCTGGGCGACCCGGCTGCTCGGGCTCTCGAGTGACGCCGAGCTCGATGCGCTCGCGGCCACCGCACCTCCCGGTGCCGACGGCATCACGTTCATCCCCGCGCTCGCCGGTGCGATGACGCCGATGTGGCGCGCGGATGCTCGCGGCACGCTGCACGGCCTCGCCGCTTCCCACGATCGTCCCCACATCGCGCGCGCCGTGCTCGAGGGTCTCGCCTATGCCTCGCGAGAAGTGATCGAGCGGCTCGCCGAGCTCGGCCTCGCGACCGATCAGGTCCTGGTGCTCGGTGGCGGCGGCAAGAGCGCGGTGTGGAACCAGATCCGCGCCGACGTGCTCGGACGCCTGCATCAAGTTGCCGCACGTACCGACACGTGTGCGATCGGCGCTGCGATGATCGCCGCCGTCGCGACGGGAATGCTTCCAGACCTCGCGGCGGCTGCGCGGTGCGCATCACCGCCCGTCAAAACGTTCACCCCCGCCGCGACCGACGAGGCCGGGTACGAGCGCTACCAACGCCTCGTTCGCCAGATCGCCCCGCTGTGGTAGCCACCCGCGCACCGCAGTTGCTTAGCTAGTGTGAACTGCGTCGCTTCGTCGAATGGGGCGCATCGGCTACAGTGCCTCATGCGCAGGTTGTGCCTCGTGGTGTTCGCAGCGCTCGCGGGCTGTCCGAGCGAGACGACACCTCCCGCGTGCATCATGGTCGATACGACCTGCGCGCCTGGCTATGTGCCGACGTTCTCGAACGTCTACAAGAATACGATCGTGCCGAAGTGCAGCATGACCTCCGCGTGCCACAACACCAGCGGGCATCAGGGCGGGCTCTCGCTCGGCGACGGCGAAGACGCCGCATACACCGCACTGCTCGCGAATTCGACGATCGATCCGAGTCGCAAACGCGTGGTTCCGGGCGATCCGGCGTGTAGCCTTTTGATCGTGCGCACCGATTCGCCGGGGACCAACTACCAGATGCCGAAAGGTGATCCGTTGAGCGAGGTCGAGAGCTGTGCGCTGCTCCAATGGGTCGAGGCTGGCGCGATGGCAGGGAGTGCCCAATGAGATACGTCATGATGCTGACGCTCCTGATCGGCTCCATCTCGTGCGGCGACGACCCGAAGTTTGCGGTCGAGAAGCTCGAGGATCCGAACACGTGCAAGACCTGCCATCCAAAACACTACGACCAGTGGTCGGGCTCGATGCACGCCTACGCATCCGAAGATCCGGTGTTCGTCGCGATGAACGCACGGGGCCAGCGCGAAGCCCAGCTCGGCACGTTCTGCGTCAACTGCCATGCCCCGATGGCGGTCAAGCTCGGCCTCACCGATGGCACGAACTTCGATCCCGCGACGCTGCCCGCCGAAGCGAAGGGCATCACCTGCTACTTCTGCCACAACGTCGATAGCGTCAAGGACGACCACAACAACGGCCTCGTGCTCGCGATGGATCAGACCATGCGCGGTGGCGCAGCGAACGCGGCCGAGACGCCTGCGCACGATTCGCTCTACGACAAGAACCTGATGCAGTCGTCGACGAACAAATCGGCGATGTGCGGCTCGTGCCACGACATCGTGACGCCTGCCGGTGTTCACATCGAGCGATCCTTTGCCGAGTGGAAGACCACGATCTTCGCGGCAACCGGTGGCAATGGGCTCACCTGCAGCGCATGCCACATGATCGCGTCCACCGGCGTGATCGCCGAAGGCGCCGGTCTCAGCGTCGGATCCCGCGACTACGGGTTCCACGACCACAACCTCGCCGCGATCGACCAAGCCGTGATCACCTTCCCGAACCTCGACGGTCAGGCGGCCGCTATCAAAGACATCCTGGATCCCGCGCTCACGATCGTGGGCTCGCGTCCGGTCGCTGGCGGCAATGGCCCGGGAGGCATCTGCGTGAATCCCGATGGAACGCTGCAGGTCCGCATGGACACGATCGGCACGGGTCACAACTTCCCGACCGGGGCCTCCCAGGATCGACGGAGCTGGCTCGAAGTCGTCGCGTACGACACCGCGAACAACGTGGTGTTCTCGAGCGGCGTCGTGGGGGACAATCAGGACCCCGAAGACCTCGCGGATCCGTATCTCGAGTGCAGCGATACCTCGGGCACGAAGTGCACGGGTTTCTGGGACCGCATCGCGAAGGCTGATGGTTCGCGTGCCGATTTCTTCTGGGAAGTAGCGACCACGACGAACCAGTTCTTGAAGCCCGCGATCACGGTCGATCCGAACGCGACGGGGTACGACCATTCGACGACCGCGATCTGGAACCTTGCAGGGGTCACATCGCAAATCGATCGCATCACGGCGCGCGTGCGGACGCGGCCGTTTAACTATCGCGTGCTCCAGTCGCTGGTCACATCCGGCGACCTCGACGCGAAGTACGCCACATCGCTCACGACGCTCGATGCGGTGGGCGCGACCAAGAGCTGGACCAGAGCGACCGCCGGAACCGGCGTCGCATCAGCTCACACGGGTTGCAATCCGAACGACTAGCCCGGGACGCCACTCGAGCGCGACGGCCTCGGTCAGTTGACGCAGAAGCTGTAGACCGCGCGATCGGCGGTGCCGCTCGTGACGGTCAGCGTGGTCTGCCAGACGCCCGGCATCCACAGATTGATCGGCGAGATCGAATACTGACCCGCCGTAGCCGTAGCCGTGACCACGGGCGTGATCGGCGAACCGTGCTGGTGGGCCGGCATGAACGGCGAGACCGTGATCGAAGCACCATCCATCGGCGCGCCGCTGGCGAGCAGCTCCACGACCCACGTATTGTTGCCGCGCACGACGGGCGCGGGGGCGATCGACATCAACTTGAAGTCGACCGCGCCGTTCACGCCCGGCTTGTCGAGCCCGACCGTGAACGTGTCCGTGCCGGTCACCGTCGAACAATCGACGACTTCTTCGGCATCCGCACCACCGCTGCTCGAACCGCAAGCCGACAGGGCGATCACGAACGCGGCGCCTCGCACTAGTTCACGCAGAAGCTGTAGACCGCTCGATCGGCGGTGCCGCTCGTCACGGTCAACGTGGTCTGCCACACACCGGGCATCCACAGATTGATCGGCGTGATCTCGTACTCGCCAGGATTCCCGGTCGCCGTGATCACGGGGGTGATCGGCGAGCCGTGTTGATGTGCCGGCATGAACGGTGACGCGCTGATCGTCGCGCCATCCATCGGCGAGCCGACAACACCGGCGGACATCGCGCTGAGCTGGACGACCCAGGTGTTGTTGCCGCGCACCGAGGGGGCCGGATCGACCGACTGCAGCTTGAAGTCGACCGCGCCGTTGACGCCTTGCTTGTCCAAGCCGGTCGTAAACGTATCCGCGGTCTGCGTGGAGCAATCGACCGGATCCTGCTCGTTGTCACTCGTCGAGCTGTTGGTCGCGCACGCGCCCACCGAGAACAAGGCAGCCGCCGTCGAGATCATCGTGATGGTGCGCATGGTTGACCTACGTCCTTACCTGCAGGAGGTTACCGGACGTACGCGCCACCGGGCACCCCGGATCGATCACCCCGCCTAACATGGCGAGACGCCTGGATTACTCGGTCATCAGAACGATGGTTTCTTTGGCCAGCCCGAGGCCGCTCGGCACGCCAATGAACGAGACGCGGGCCAGGACGCCCCGGCCACCAGGAATCGCCAAGACCTCGACGAGCCGCGCATCGGGGCGCAGGAACGCGGTGACGGTCGTGGCCCCGGTGGCTCCCATGCCGCCCACCGGCTCGAGCCGGAGCTGGAGTGCGAACTTGCGGATCGGCAGCTCCTGCCCGGCGACCCGGAGCGCGCGACGTTGCACGACCCGAGTCGAGAGCATCCACGCTTCGGTCGTGGTCTTCGTGCAACGAACGAGCTCGAGCGCGTGAACCCGCGCGCGGATCTCGGCGGCGCTCGGGTCGTGCTCGTACCAGGCCTGGATCGGCACCAGGTGACCCATGCGCGGACCGGCGAGAAACAGGCGATACACGATCGGCGCGTCGCTCGGCGACAGCTCTTCGAGGACGTACGCGCACCCTTCGCGTTCTTGGATGCCGAGCACGCTCATGCGATGGCCGAGCCCGGCGACCTCTTCGGTGGTGCAGGCGGTCTGCATCATGAATCCGAGCGACAGCCGCAGCGTCGGCAGCGGTGCGTGCTGATGGAGGTATGCATGCGCGAGCGCGCGCTGCATCCGCCGGGTGCGCGCGAGCGCGATCAAGGACGATTGCGATTTGGCGTCACGATTCACGAAGTGTCTCCCTCGTATGAACGCGCGAGTTGCCTCGGGGTTGCACGAAAGTGACGCCGGAATAACTTCGCGACGGCGGCGGTTAACTCGGGATCCCGGCTACGGCGTCTTGTAGGTAACTACTTGCTTCGCGCCGGTCTTATCGGTGTGCGTCCAGTCACCCGTGCGGCGACCGGCGAGCATCGTGCCGTCGACGACGCTCCCTGCTACGAGCTGACGCCACGTGCCATCGAGCACGCCTTCTTTATAAGTGGCGGTGAGCGTGACCGCGCCGTCCGGATTGTACGTCGTCCACACGCCGGTGCGGCGATCCCCCGCGAACGTGCCCGCGAGCGCCGGCTTGCCCGCGCGGAATTCGGTGTAAGCGCCCTCGGCCTTGCCGTTCTTGTACGTCGCTTCGGAGATCAGCTTGCCGCCCTCGTACTTCTTGACCACGCCATCGAGCTTGCCCCACTTCCAGTGTTGTTCGATGCGGAGCTGCAGGCCAGCCGCACCGAGGTCATCCCATTCGCGCCACCAGCCGTTTTTCTTGTCACTGGCATAGCGTCCCTCGACGACGACCTTGCCGAGGCGTTGCGTGAGCTCTTGATAGACACCGTCCATCGCGCCGGCGACCATGTGCGTCTTCGTCGCGACCTTCTTGTTCGGATAGAACGTCAGCATCGTACCGCTGCCGTCGTGGATCTCGAACCGACCGAGCTCGGTGCCGCTCTTGTCGAGGTAGATGAACTCGCCGTCCGGCTTGCCATCGGTGAACGAGCCGGAGAACGTCAGCTTGTTCTCGGTCCACTCGAACCACGCGCCGGTCTTCTTGCCATCGACGAAGTCGCCCTCGCGCTCCTTGTTGTTGCTGCGATCGAACCACGACCAGGTGCCGGTGCGCTTGCCGTGATCGTAGGTGCCTTGGACGCGCGGAATCTTCTTGTCGCGCCAGAGCGTGTACGCGCCATCGAGCTTGCCCTTCGCATCGTAGTTCTCGTCGATCACGAGTAACCAGAACTGCCAGATCTGGCGCGCATCGCGACGCGTGCCGTTCGAGAAGTTCTCCTCGATCCGCAGCGTGTTCTTCATACCGACGGTCTTCGCCCCGTCGAAGCGCGAGCCGTATTGCTTCGCGGTCAGCGCGAGGGCACCGTCGTGCTCCCAGACCTTGACCTCTCCGTACGGCGCACCGGCGCGCATCGCGCGCTGCATGTACGGCTTGCCGTCGTCGTACCAGCGCCGCTCGGGGCCCGTGCCAGCCTTCATCGTGTACTCGCCGAGGACCGCGCCACTCTCGCCCAGTTGTTGCCACACGCCATCCTTGAGCCCCTTTGCATAGGCGCCGTGCTCGACGATCTTGCCACTGGGAGAGTGGCGCTCCCACGGACCATCGAGCTTGCCGTCCTTGTAGCGACCGGTGATCTCGATCGTGTCGTCGGGAAATAGCGACACGAATGGCCCCGTTCTCACTCCCTTCTCATTGCCACAGAAGTAGAGCGGCTCCGGTGAAGGGGCGAGTGTGATCTTGGTGCCGTCCTCGCACACCAGCTTCGGGATCTCGACGGGTGCAGGCTCTGGCAGGCTTGCATCAAGTGGGATCGCGATCGGTGGCGGGCCGTGAGTGAGCTCGGCGGGCTCGGTGATCGGTGGCGGTTTGCCGCTGCTCGATCCCGAGCCACAACCGATGCTCGTCGTCAAGACGAGCAAGGTGTGGCGCAGTCGCACAGCAAATATTGTGACACGAGTCCTCGGTCGTACGCGAACCGGGCATTAACCTCGTTTACATGAAGATCACCAGCGTCGCTGCGGTCGCTCTGGCCCTCGCGATTTCGACGTCCGCGCAGGCCAACCGTCGCTCGTTCGATGGCTCCTCTGACTATCAGAGCAACGGCGTGTTCGGGCTCGGGATCGAGCTCGGCGAGCCCGATGGCTTGAATGGCAAGCTGTTCCTCAACCCGAGCCAGGCGATCGATTTCGGCATCGGCGCGATCTACGGCACGTACTACGGCGGCAACTCGGGCCTACACCTGTACGCCGACTATCTGTGGCACCCCAAGCAGCTCGTGCTCACCGAGGCGTTCAAGCTGCCGTTCTACATCGGCGTCGGCGGCCGGCTGTGGACGTTCGATTACAACTGCAACGGTAACAACATCTGCACGGGCGCCGACATCTTCGGCATCCGGGTGCCGATCGGCATCACGTTCGATCTCAACAAGCTGCCGCTCGATATCTTCGCGCAGTTCGTGCCGACGCTCGACTTCTATCACAACTACAACAACCGCTCGGTCTACCTCGATGTCGACTTCTCCGTCGGCATCCGGTTCTGGTTCATCTGACTAGCGGGCGGTCTCGATCCACAGCGGTACGATCACGCCCTGGGTCGCCGCGACTTCGATACCGCTGCGTCGGACCTCGATCTGCGCGCGATCGCCGACACTGTAGTACGCGCTGACGACGTAGCTGCCGGGCTTGATCGGCGAGAACCGATAGCGACCCTGGTCGTCGCTCACGGCCTGCAGGGTCTCGTCGGTCGGCTTCGCATCGGTCACCGTGATCGTGACGACTGCACCTTCGATCCGGGTGTGGCTCGAGCGAACGTTGACCGTGCCTTCGATCCGAGTCTGATGATCTTTGGGTGTGAAGTGCACGATCTCGGAATCTTTCGGGTTGCCGAAATCGACGACGACCGGATCGGGCTTGCCGAGATCGAAGTCGAGATCGACGATCGTCGGATCGCCGGCCGCGAGCTCGATGTTCTCGACGCCCACCTGCTGGCCCGCGAAGTTCGCACTGACGCTGTACTTGCCGGGGGCGAGGTGCAGTTGCCGGTAGCGGCCGTCGCTCGCGGTCAGGGTCTTGACCGGCACGACCTGACCCTGCGGGCGAATGTTGATCTGGACCTTCGCGATCACGTCGCCCGACGCGTGGTCGCGAGCGAGCCCGGCGATCGAGCCCTCGGTTGGCCTCGGCGCAACGCCGTGCGGGGTGCTCGCGCAGGCCGCACACAGGACGAGCAGGTACCTCACACGACCAGCATACGCACCTGGCCGGCAGAGCCAAGGATCGGTTGGCTGGCAACGTCCAACCTCGGATGGCCTCGAATGGCCTCGAGATGACCTCCGGGATGGTGCACGCCTCAGCCCGTGTCGCACACCTGTCGCGGCGTTCCAGTAGGATGGATCTCATGTTACGAGCCGTGCTTCTCGGAGTGATGTCGTTCGCCGTCGTGCCAGCCTGCGGGTCGAAGAGCGACGCGCCCGCGGTGCAGCCTGGTGCGGTCGCCGGCAAGGTGCTCGAAGTCACCGGTGAGGTGAAGGTCGGCACCACGGTGCTCGTAGTCGGGAGCAGCGTGAAGACCGACGATGTCATCGACACGGGCACCATGGGCAGCGTCGTGATCGAGCTCGCGCACAATCAAGCGCGATGGGAGCTCGGCCCGAACAACAAGAAAAAGCCGACCGAGTCGCTCGCGTGGACCGCGGCGAAGGCCGAAGGCTCCGCGGCCCTGACCGCGGAGCAGACCTCAGCCGCAGGGCGCCCGGCCGAACGTTCGGCAGCAGACAGCACGAGCAGCGCGCCCAAGTCGCCACCACCCTCTCCCACGTCTCCCGTGTCACCTGCGGAAGCGCCGACCGCACAGCCACACGCGTCGTCGACACGTGGCGGGCCGTCAGCGGCGGTGAGCGCGGCGCCGGCAGCCAAAGCGCCGAGCGCCGCAGGCGGCGGCATTCACAGCGCGTATGAAACCGCGTCGCCCGGCACGACCTCGACCGATCAGGTCAGTGCGACCGATGCGGCCGGTGCAACCGCCGTCAAGCGCAGCGAGGGTGTCGCCGCCGATAAGGGCACGCCAGCGCCAGCTATCGATCCGTTGCAATCACTCGCGAGCTGCCTGCAGGCAGGCTCCACGATCACCCTCAAGATTCACGTCGCGAACCACGTACCCGCGGTGTCGTTCGTCGGTGCCGTCGATCCGACCGTGCAGACCTGCATCACGACCGCGGCGAAGAAGCTCGTGCTCTCCGTCGAGTCCGGCGACATGCAAGTCTCGCTCAAGAAGTGAGCTTGATCGCGTCGCCCGCCAGGCCGAGGTCTGCGCACAACGCGGAGAGCTTCGCCTGATCGGGGCCGCGCCACACGAGCTCGTCGACGCTACACGGGATCGGGCAATCGAGCCGCAGCGTGGCGAGCTGCTTGTAGAGCATCGCCTCGGCGCGCGCTTCGCGCAGGGATGCGGCGAGCCGATCCGCACCGCGCAGGTCGACGCCCCACGCCGCGGGATCATCGGGAATCGCTTCGATCGCCTTCCACTTGATCAAGACCTTCGCCGCTGACTTGTTGCCCCAGCCCTTGATGCCCGGGATGCCATCGGCGGTATCGCCGACGAGCCCGAGCCAGTCCGCGATCGATTCGGGGAGGACGCCATGCTTGGCGATCACGCCTGCTTCGTCGAGGATCTCGTCCTTCCAGCGATCCCAGCGCACGACGCGCGTGCCGATCACGCACTGGCACATGTCTTTGTCGACCGCGGCGATGCGCACCTGCGTCACGCGCTCGTCTTCTGCGCAGCGGGCGGCGGCGGTCGCGATCGCATCGTCCGCTTCGAAATCGATCATCGGCCACACGACGAGCCCGAGCGCTTCGGCCGCACGTTCCGCGAGCGGGAACTGCGCGAACAGGCGCGGGTCGATGCCTTCGCCGGTCTTGTAGCCCGCGAACAGCTGGTTGCGAAAGGACTCGATCACGTGATCGAACGCGACCCCACCATGGGTGAGCTTGCCGGAGCGGAGCACGGTCGCGAGGCTGCGCAGGAACGTGCGGCTCGCGCCGACTTCTTTGCCCTCGTGTTGCGCCGGTGGTGCGCCGAACCACGCGCGGAACAACTCGTAGGTGCCGTCGAACAGATGGATCTGCACTCGCCGATCCGTATACAACGTACGCGTGGCCGACGTGCGCGCGATGTTGCTAGTCCTCGCAGCGTGCAGTCCGCCCGTCGGGAACCGCATGCACACCACCGAAGCTACGAAGCCGTCTCCGCTCGCCGCCGATGCCGTCGCGGGAGCGACCGATGCGACGCTGCGGAGCATCCTCGCCGATCACTGGGAGTACCTGATGAGGTGGGCGCCGACGTATGCGACCACGCTCGGCGATCATCGCTACGACGCCGTGCTCGCGCCGCGCGACGAGCCCGCGATCATGCGTGCGCGAGCCGAACGAGACGCGCTGATCACGCGGCTCGTGGCGCTCGATGTCCGCATGCTGGGCGTGATCGATCAGGTCACGTACAAGTTGTTGCGCGGCCAGCTCGAGGCCGATCGCGGCAGCGATGTCTGCCGCTCGTACGAGTGGACGGTCGATGTCTACACCGCGAGCCCGCTCAACGAGCTGAGCTACCTCGTCGAGTCGCACCACGTGAACACACCCAGCGACGCCGAGAATCTGCTCGCTCGGCTCGACCAGGGCGCGAAGCTCGTCGACGACACGATCGCGAACCTCCGTATCGGCCTGGCCGCGAACCGCGTCGCGTCCAAGGAGAAGCTCGTGCGAGCGATCAAGCAGCTCGACGACGAGCTCGCGAAGCCGCACGATGGCTGGTCGATCGCTGTGCCTGCATGGACCACCGCGCCGTCGCCCGATCCGTGGCCGGCGGGTACCCGCGATCGCCTGATCGCACGGTTGCACACGATCGTGGCGCAGCAGCTCGTCCCGGCGATCGTGCGCTTGCGCGATTTCTATCGCGACGAGCTCCTGCCGCACGGCCGCACCGGCGCGGAAGGCCTCGCGAGCTTGTCCGACGGCGATGCGTGCTATCGCGCCTCGATCCTAGTGCAGGTCGGCATCGCGATGACGCCGGCCGAGCTCCACGCGCTCGGGCTACAAGAGATCGCGCGCACCGATCGCGAGCTCGCGGCACTCGGCCAGCGCGTCTTCGGCACCTCGGATCTGGCCAGCGTGATCGCGAAGCTGCGCACCGACAAGGCGCTGTACTTCACGACGCGCGAACAGATCCTCGAGGCCGCGCAGACCTACCTCGATGCGGCGAAGGCGGCGATCCCGCGGTTCTTCTCGGTGCTACCGAAGACCGATTGCGTGATGCGCGAGATCCCCGCGCACGAGGCGCCGTACTCGACGGTCGCGTACTACCGCCAGCCCCACTACGATGGTTCGAAGCCGGGCGAGTACTACGTCAACACGTACAAGCCCGAGACCCGCGCGCGGTTCGAGATGGAGGCGCTGACCTGGCACGAATCGATCCCGGGCCATCACCTCCAGATCGCGATCGCGCAGGAGCTCGGTGCGCTCCCCGCCTTCCGCAAGCTCGACGGCTCGACCGCGTACGTCGAGGGCTGGGCGCTCTACACCGAGCGGCTCGCCGAGGAGATGGGCCTCTACACCGGCGATCTCGATCGGCTCGGCAAGCTCAGCTTCGATGCGTGGCGCGGCGCGCGCCTCGTCGTCGATACCGGTATCCATGCGCTCGGCTGGACGCGTGCGCAGGCCGAAGCGTTCATGCGCGAGCACACCGCATTGACCGAGATCAACATCTCCAACGAGGTCGACCGCTACATCGGTTGGCCCGCACAAGCGCTCGCCTACAAGGTCGGCCAGCTCGAGATCCTGAGGCTGCGCGCGCATGCCGAGGCAACGCTCGGCGCGACGTTCGATCTCAAAGAGTTTCACCGCGTCGTGCTCGGCTCCGGCGCGGTGACGCTGCCGGTGCTCGCGGATCTCGTCGAGGCGTGGATCACGAGCGCGAAGTAGTCCGCTACTTCATCCCGAGTTGCTTCCACAGGAACGCGTACTCGAGCGTCGAGAGGTACGCGCGCTGGCCGTTGTCGGCCGCGCCCGCGTGACCGCCCTCGGTGTTCTCGTAGAACAGCACGTCGTGCTTCTGCTCGAGCATGCGTGCGGCCATCTTGCGCGCGTGACCGGGATGAACGCGGTCGTCGCGGGTCGAGGTCGTGAACAGGACCGGCGGGTACTTCGTCCCCCCGTGCACGTTTTGGTAGGGCGAGTACTTCGCGATCGCGGCCCACTCCTCGGGCACGGCCGGATCGCCGTACTCGTCCATCCAGGACGCGCCGGCGAGGAGCTTGTTGTAGCGCTTCATATCGAGCAGCGGTGCCGAGCATACGACCGCACCGAAGAGCTCGGGCCGCTCGGTCATCATCACACCGACGAGGAGGCCGCCGTTCGAGCCGCCCTTGATCGCGAGCTTCGCTGGACTCGTGACCTTGCGCGCGATCAGATCTTCGGCGACCGCGGCGAAGTCTTCGTAGACGCGCTGACGGTTGAGCTTCGTCGCGGCGGTGTGCCACGCGGGACCGTACTCGCCACCGCCGCGCAGGTTCGGCATCACGTACGTGCCGCCGCGATCGAACCACTCGATGCCGAGCGCGCCGCTGTAGAAGGGCGTCTCGGAGACTTCGAAGCCGCCGTAGCCTTCGATCAAGGTCGGCGTGGTGCCGTCGAGCGGCGCGTTCTGCTTGCCGATCTGGAAGTAGGGGATCCGCGTGCCGTCCTTGCTCGAGACGAAGTGCTGCGTGACCTCGAGGCCGCTCGCATCGAAGCGTGCCTTCGCGTGCTTCATCTCGAGTCGGTCCTGCTTCTTGCCGTGCTTGACGAGCGAGAATGTCGTCGGGGTCAGGAAGCCTTCTTCGGTGAGCCAGTAGTCGTCGTTCTCTTCGTCGTCCCACGCGGCCACGCCGAGCGTGACACCGGGGGTGGTCGCGACCTTCGTCGCCTTCCACTTGATCCCCTTGCCCGAGCCGGTGTGGCTCCAGACGCTGAGGCCGTCTTTGACGTCCTCGAGTGTATGGAGGTACAGCTTCGTCTTGGTCGTCGTCGTGTCGCCGAGCGACATCGTCGACGTGGGCGTGAATAGCGGGGTGAACGCACGGCCCCCGCCGAGGTAGTCCTTCAGGTCGATCGCGAGGAGTGATCCGGCGGGCCAGGTCGTCGCGCCCGAGACCCACGGCTTGCGCGGCGTGAACAGCAGCTGGCCATCCCAGATCGAGACACTCACGTCATCGGGCTTGTCGATCTTCACGGTCGCCTTGCCGTCCCACAGGTAGGTCTCGTCGGAGAAGAACGTCACGCCGCGCGAGACGACGTCGTAGGCCTTGCCGTGATCCCACAGGCGACTCGCGCTGACCGAGACATCCGTCGGTTTACCTTCGTACACCGTGATCGCTGCGCCGAGCGGCGTGCCGCGCTTCCACTCCTTCGCGATGCGGGGATACCCCGAGGTGGTCATCGAACCCGGGCCGAAATCGGTGCCGACGTAGACGGTGTTGTCGTCCTTCCACCCGATGCTGTGCTTGCCCTCCGGCAGCGTGAAGCCGCTTGTCACGAACTGCTTCTTCGGAAGATCGAACTCGCGGATCACGGTCGAGTCACCGCCCGCGCGCGACAGGTGGACGAGGCACTTCTCGTACTTCGGGTACAGGCAGGTCATGCCGTGCCAGACCCAGGTCGCGGACTCGGCCTTGTTCAGCGCATCGACGTCGATGACCGTCTCCCATTTTGGCGACTCTTTCGCGTACTCCGCGAGCGTGGTGCGGCGATAGAGGCCGCGCACGTGCTCGTCGTCCTGCCAGAAGTTATAGAGCCACGTGCCCTGCTTGCCGACGTACGGAATCTTGTCCTTCGCGTCGAGTAGCGCGCGGACCTTGGTCTGCGTCTCGGCAAAGCCGGGCACCGCTTCGAGGCTCTTGGCCGTGACGTTCTGCGCCTTCGCCCACGCGAGCGACTTGCCATCCTCGATGTTCTCGAGCCAGAGATACGGATCCTCGACGGGCGCTGGCGGCGCAGCGACCGGTACCGCCGGAGCCTCGGCGATCGGTGCCGGAGCAGGAGCCGCAGGAGGTGTGCTCGACGAGCCACAGCCGAGGATGGCAACCAAGAACAACGCGCGCTTCATCGTGGGTAGGACACTGTCACGCACCGAGGCGTTGCAACAGTGCCGATAGCTCGGATCGGTCGGGCGGCTTGCGCGCGCGGCGATCGAAGGTCTCGACGAGCGTACCGTGCGTATCGAACACGTACAGCGTCGGGATCTGCGGCGGCCGGCCGAGCGCCTCGAACATCGCATCGCCGATCGGGACGACGCGTAACCACGGCGTGCGATCGGCGAACGCGCGGACCGCGACGCTATTGCCTCGGTGGTCGTATTCCTCGTGGCCGCGATAGTTCACGCCGAGCAGGCGGACGTGACGCGAGCGCAGCGGCTCGAGCTCGGCGAGCTCTGCTTTGCAGTGCTCGCACCACGATGCGAATACGACGAGGATCGTCGGCGCATCGCTCGGTCCGACGAGCCTGCCATCGAGATCCGGGAGCGCCTCGAGCTGGGCGACGACCGTGGGCTGCGCCGCGAGGGCGGGCGCGTGGACCGGCGGTGTGGCCGTGCAACCAAGCATCGACGCCACGAACACCGCGGACACCACGAACATCACGATCGCGAGGCTACGCATGCCGCAGCTTAGCGCACGAGCTGGCGCAGGTGCCACGCCTGGAGCTCGGTCGCCTCGAGCGCCTTGCGTCCGTCGATCGCGAGGCGACGCGTGCCGTACGCGCTGACGATGACCATCACCGTCATGAAACACAAGAACGTGATGATCGCCTGGGTCGAGTGCATCGTGAAGTAGTCGGCGTGGATCCGGAGATCCCCACCGATGGTCGAGAGGTGCGTGGGCCAACCCGCGACGAGCTTTTCGCACACGAACGGGATCAACATCGCCACACTCGCGATCCCGATCACCTTGTGCAGGCTCAAGCGAAGATCGCTCGAGAACATCATGACGGTCACGATCGTGATGCCCGGCGCGAGGATCAGCGGTGTGAAGTTGATGGCCCCGACCATGATGAGCAGGCCATTGAGGCAGAGCGACATGTACATCTCGAGTGCGCTCGCCTTCTTGCGCGCGAGCACGAAGAAGCAACCAGCGAGGTTCGTCAGGTTGACCACGATATAGATCGAGATCCCGATCACGCCGTGGAACCCCAGCCACACGAGCAGCGGTACCAGCAAGAGGCTGATCGTATAGGTCGGCCAGAACATCTTCGCCTTCAACCGCGCCCCTTGCTCGTCGAGCTCGGCGAAGCGCTGGAGGACCTCCGGGGGGAGGACCTTCGGAGGCTGCAGCATCAGGCGGCCGAGCAAGTCTGCCGCACCCGACCTGGGGTCGAGCGCGAGTGCGCGACCTGCCTCGCGCATCGCGAGCGCGTGGCTCTCCGTGGAGTCGCTCTCCGCGGCAACCCGCGCCGCGTCGAGGTGAGCGACCGCGAGCCGCGTGCGTTGCGCCAGATCGCGATCGCCATCGAGAAATTGCTCGACCCGATCGGCGAGCGCGCGCGCGCTCGGCCGTTGCGCGAGGGGACCGACCGCGGCAACGACGATCGCATCGAGCTCCGGCGCGATGTCGCGATCCGGCGAACGGACCGAAGGCCGCGGCTCGAAGTCATCGAGCACCGCGGCCACCGACCCACGCGATACGAGCGGCCGGCCGGCGAGGATCTCGAACAGGATGGCGCCGAGCGCGAAGACGTCCGCGCCGGTCTCGATCGGCTCGCCACGCAAGAGCTCCGGCGCGATGAAGCCCGGCGTCCCGAGCAACGCGCCGACTTGCGTGAGCTCGGTCCGCTCTCCACCAGGTGCGGCCGCGATCATCGGATCGGTCTCGTCGAGCACGCGGGCGATTCCCCAATCGAGCACGTAGACCTCGCCGTAGTCGCCGAGCATGATGTTCGCGGGCTTCAAGTCGCGGTGGATCACGTTACGGCTGTGTGCGAGCTCGATCGCGAGGCAGACATCTGCGAACGCACGCAGCAACTTCTGGCGCGTGTACCGCGGATCGTTCGTGTGGCGCGCGAGGGCGTCGCCGAGCGTGGTGCCGACGAGCCGCTTCATCACGAAGAACGGTCGGCCCTCGCTATCATTCGCGAGCTCGTGGACCGGCACGATCGCGGGATGATCTAGCCGGCCCTGGACCTTCGCCTCGCGCAGAAAGCGCGCGACCGCCGGGGCACTCGGCTCGAGCAGCATCCGCTTGATCGCGACCTCGCGGTCGATCTGGCTATCGGTCGCGAGCAACACCTCTCCCATGCCACCCGCACCGAGCGAGCCGGAGATCCGATAGCGCGCGGGCAGCTTGCCGCCGCCCGTGACGCCGCCGGTGTGCTCGGTCGCTGCGATGGTCTGATCGGTCGCGCTGTCCGCCATGAACCCAGCGTCGCCGAAACCGACGGCGTGCGCCAGCTAAGGAGCGGCGAGGTCGGCGTCGATCGAGGCTTCCAGCTTCGTTCCGCCCGCGAGCTCGGCCCACAACGAAGCGACGACGTGCTTGGTCGTGCAGTCCGCGATGTCGAGCTCGCCGGCCGTCGCGCCCTGTCGGTCGAGCTCGATCGCGACGTGATCGTGATCGCCGATCACCTGCCGAGCGTGGGCGTAGCAGCGCGCGATCACGACGCGGATACGCGGCCCGAGCTCGATCACGACGAGCTTGCCGTCGAACGTCGCCTTCGTGACGTGCGCCTTGAAGTCCGGAGCCTTGCTATCCCCGCCATGCGTGGCGAGCACCTCGTTCTTGCCGGGGTGACCTGCGCAAGCGACGAGCAACGTCAAGACGAACCACTTCACGGACTGTTCGCTTCCTTCAGGTACTTGTTGATCGAGGCTTCGACCCGACCCCCGTTCGCGAACCGCGCCCACATCGTGGCCTTGAGGTGCTGCGGCGAGCAGTCCTCGATCTCGAGCGCGCCTTCGATCGCGACCACTTCGGTGCCGTCTTCTTCGGCCGCGACGCGCGCATCATTCGAGGCGATGCCGATCCTCGTCTTCGCATCCTTGAAGCAGGTCGTCGTCGTGAGCTGGGTGTGCGAGCCGAGATCGACCGTGACGAGCCCGGCTGCGCTGTACGAGGCTTCGCCGATCGGGCCGTGCCACGAATGGTTCGGGAGCCGACCCATCACGATGTTCGGCTTCGGTCCCGCACAACCGAGCAGCCCGATCAAAAAGATCAAGAAGACAGCCCGACGCGTCGTCGAGCGGTCAAGCAGTTGTCGGAGCCGAGCGTGAAATCGCGACACGTGGCAGGGCGATCATCGTAGATCACACAGCCGTACCGTGTCGCGTGACCGGTGCCATCGTCGACGCCGCCACCGAGGGCAGCGCAGCGGTTGCCATCGCGAAGCACCTCGAGATAGGTGGTCCGATCGACTACATAGCTCGGCTGCTTCTTGATCACCGGATCGCGGCGCTTGACCTCGACGGAGTGGTACGCCTCGCGGCAACACGCACCACAGGTCTGGCAATCGAGCGCTGCCTCGAACCGCTCGCAGCCCGGCCAGGTCGGATCGATCGTGCCCGCGACCTGGCGACACCGGCTGCGCGAGCCACGCTCGAACCGCCATGCGCACGTCCCACACGTGGACTCGGGGTTCGTCCCTCCGAACACGCCGGTCGGATGGCGCGCTGGGACCGGCTCCACGTGCTGCCACAGGGTGCCGGGCTCCGCGAACGGCGCGCTCGCGTGCGCGATCTGGGCGCTCGCGGCGAGCGCGTCGCTGATCGCGGGCCCCCACGGCAACTGATCGACTCGGCGCAGCCCCGCGATCGCGAGGATCACCGAACGCTCGGTGCGATCCGCGAGCACATCGCCCGACAACTGGTCCCAGAACGCGGTGCGGAAATCCGTGGTCGGCGCGAACACGTGCCGCAGCCCGTAGCGCCCGGTAAGTACCCACTGCACACGCAAGCAGGCGTGCTCGCGAAAGTCGTGATCGGGACCGGTGTTGTCCATCCCCCAGTCGGGGCGCTCGAATGACGGTCGACCTTCGACGAGGCTGTGACACAGCTCGTGAAAGATCATCTGGGCGAGGCTGTCATCGGCGTCGAGAGTGTCGTCGCTGCCGATCGCGAGCGTCCCTGCGCCATCGCTCGCCGCGTACGCATCCGCGGTGCGAACGATTCGCAAGCCGATCCGGCGCGCCGCCGCGAGCCACACGTGCGCGAGTGGATCGACGTAACGAGCGTGGACCTCGCGAGGCACGCGGCAGGGCTAGCACGAAAACTTGCCGTCATGCGCGGCCGAGAAGAAGCTGGGGCCATGAAGGGTGGAGACGTCGCACTAGCCGGGCTCGTGTTCTCGGCCGACGAATGGGTCGCGTTCGAGCCGACGCATCGCGCGGAGCTCATGGCGGCCGCGTCGACGCAGTCCGATCCGTGGGTGATGGTGCCCGCGACCGGCATGCTGTCCGGGCCGCAGCGCCTCGCCACGTTCGAACACGACCGCTAAGTATTTCGCTGCCCGGTCCGGAAACGGCCAGTCACCGAGCAACGCGGGTGTTATCTCGTACCGGTGTTGACGGACGACGCCAGGTACCAAGCCATCGTAGCTCGCGACGCGCGCTTCGACGGCGTGTTCTACGTCGGCGTCCACACGACTGGCGTGTACTGCCGTCCGATCTGTCCCGCGCGCACACCGGGGCGGACGCGGTGCGCGTTCTTCGCGTCTCCCGCGCAGGCCGAGCACGCCGGATTCCGCGCGTGCTTCCGCTGCCGGCCCGAGCTCGCACCAAAGGATGCGCCGGCTGGGCCCGCTTCTGTCGACGCGATCGATGTCCTCGTCGCGAAGATCACGCATCGGATCAACGAAGGCTGGTTGAACGAGCATTCGCTCGACGAGCTCGCGACGGAGCTCGGCGTCTCCGCGCGCCATCTCCGCCGTGCGACAGAGAGCCGCCTCGGCGTGTCTCCGATCGAGCTCGCTCGGACGCGCCGGCTCGGGCTCGCGAAGCAGTTGCTGCAAGACACGGTGCTGCCGATCACCACGATCGCGTTCGCGGCCGGGTTCGGCAGCGTTCGCCGGTTCAACGCACTGTTCGCCGAGACGATGGGGACGCCGCCGTCCGAGCTCCGGCGCAAGCACGCCGCGACGGCGGGCGATACGATCACGCTGCGCCTCGACTATCGCCCCCCGTACGATTGGGCGCGCTTCCTCGGGTTTTTGCGTGGGCGCGCGATTCCCGGCGTCGAGCGCGTCGATGAGCGCGAGTACCGTCGCGTCGTCCACCTCGCGGGCCATGTCGGCGAGATCGCAGTGACCCCGGCCAAGGATCGCGGGGCGCTCCAGCTCGAGCTCGCGCCTGCGCTGCTGCCGGTCGTGATGCCGCTCGTCTCGCGGGTCCGCCGGATGTTCGATCTCGATGCGCGACCAGATCTCATCGAGCGCCAGCTCGCTCGCGATCGCACTCTTGCACCGATGATCGCGGCCCGCCCGGGCGTGCGCCTGCCCGGTTCGATCGATCCCTTCGAAGCGTCGATCCGCGCGTTGCTCGGGCAGCAGGTCTCGGTCGCTGCGGCGACGACGCTCGCGGGCCGGTTCGCGGCGCAGTTCGGGACGCGGGTCTCGGAGACCGAGCTCTGCTATCGGTTCCCGACCCCGGTCGAGGTCGCGACCGCGGGCGCCGAGAAGATCGTCAAGGTCGGCATGCCGATGGCGCGTGCGACCGCGATCCACGGCTTCGCATCCGCGCTCGCGAGCGGCGCGATCTCGCTCGATCACGCTGCCGAGCTCGAGCCGTTCGTCGCTCGCTTGTGCGAGCTCCGCGGCATCGGTCCGTGGACCGCGCACTACCTCGCGATGCGCGCACTGCACCTCTCCGACGCCTTTCCCGCGTCGGATCTCGGAATCCAAAAAGCGCTGCGTCGTACGGGTCCCCGAGCCGCGGAAGCGCGCGCCGAGGCGTGGCGACCGTATCGGTCGTACGCCGTGATTCATCTCTGGACGCATCTCGGTGAAGGAACCGCGCCATGACGCCACTCGATCGCCACACCTCTGCCTCGCCGATCGGCCCGCTCGTGCTTTTCGGGCGCGGCGATCAGCTCACGTACCTCCACTTGCCGGACGGTAAGGAGCCGCCGCCCGCGGGGATCGAGCACGCGACGCCGATCCTGCGCCGCACCGCGAAGCAACTCGCGGAGTACTTCGCAGGCGCCCGGACCGCGTTCGACCTCGAGCTCGCGCCGGAGGGCACGGCGTTCCAGCAGCTCGTGTGGATTGCGCTGCGCGCGATTCCGTACGGCGCGACCGTGAGCTACGGCCACATCGCGCAGGCGATCGGTCGGCCGGCGGCGAGCCGCGCGGTCGGCGCCGCGAATGGTCGTAACCCGCTCGCGATCATCGTGCCGTGCCATCGCGTGATCGGCACGAGCGGCGCGCTGACGGGCTATGGCGGTGGGCTGCCGGCGAAGCAGTTCCTGCTCGAGCACGAGCGCGCGCACGGGCCGCAGCTCGCGATGTTCGGCGCGTGAATTCGCGCTAGGGTCCCCGCGTGGACTGGTTGATCTACAGCGTCGTCGCCGGTGGCGGAGCGGTGCTCGCGGGCACCCAGTTCCTGCGTCGTCAGCGTCAGGCAGCCGTCGCGCTCGCGACCGAGCTCGAGCCGATCGATGACCTCTCGCATCTGCCCGAGGCACTCCAGCGAACCGCGCTGTGGGCGCTGTCCGAGGGCGGCTTCGAGAGTCGGGTCGTACATGGTAGCGTGAAGCGCGCGGGCGCCGATGTCGCCGTGACCGCATTCGATCTCGAGACGCTGCGCTCGCGACGCGGCGAGTGGGCGTACTTGCCGGTCGAGCCACCCTTCCGGATCGGTGATCGCGTGAGCGTCGTCGCGTGCGAGCTCGATCGCAGCTTTCCGCACCTGTTGCTCAAGCGCACCGGTCGCGGCGACAAGCTGCACGACGACGGCCTCGGCGAGATCGCGACGAGCCTCACCCGGGTCGCCCGCGAGGCGCTGCGCGTCGGCCGCAGCTCACCGAGCGACTTGCCACCCGCGCTCGCACCGGAGCCGCTCGCGCTCGAGCTGCCCGAGCACTGGCGCGCGTACGGTCAGGACGTCGATCCGCTGCTCCGGCACTCCGCGTTTCGCGGCGCGCTCGCGCAGACCCATCGCCGGGACCTCGTGCTCGAGCTGATCGATTCGCTGTTGCTCGTGTATCCGGCCGCTCGCTCGGTCGTCGGCGCCGATCCACTCGCCGACCTCGTGACCAGCGCGCTCGCGCTCGTCGACGCGATCCGGGTGGCCGTGCTTTCGCCCCGCGGCCTCGAGCCAGCCTAGCTTTCTCGCGGAGTTAGCACCTAAAGCAGATCGTCGGGGTAGGTCGCGCGTGTACAACAGGGACGTGCCTCGGCTGTTGCTCGCGATCGCCTACTCGGGCCTGTGCCTCGTGCCCGTTGCCGCGGTCGCGGGGAGCCTGCCGCGCACGCCGGGCATGTACGCGGCGCAGGGCACGACCGCGTTGCCGATGCTCGACTCGAAGATCGAGGTCACCGTGCGCGGTCCGATCATCGAGACCGAGATCACGCAGACGTTCCGCAACGCTTCGAACGATGCGACCGAAGCGACGTACATCTTCCCGTTGCCTGCCGATGCCGCGGTCAGTGCGATGGCGATCGATCTCGGCACGCGCAAGATCCACGCGGCGATCGAGCTGCGCGCGAGAGCGCAGGCGCGCTACGAAGCAGCGGTCGCCGCGGGGCTCGGCGCGAGCCTCCTCGAACAGGAGCGCCCCGACGTGTTCACGCAGACCGTCTCCGCGATCCCCGCGCGCAGCACGGTCACCGTGACGCTGCGCTACGACGCGATCGCGCACTACGCGGA
>JANXOP010000419.1 GCA_025357755.1 Kofleriaceae bacterium
CTTCGAGAAGAATAAGCCCGCGACGTTCCGCGGGCGCAAAGAGATCCTGTGGTCGCTACGCGGCGACTTCCGGATGTGGACGAAGATGCTCACGGGCGTGATGGACGCCGAGATCGATCGGCTCGCCATCTCGCACGCGGAAGAGACCGAAGCGTTCGAGCGCGCGTACGCCGCGGGCTGATTTACTTCTCGATCAGGCGACGCTCGCGAGATTCCCACCGCCACACGGGGCCACGCCCGGTGAGGTGGACCGCGCCGCGCCACGTGTCGATGCCCTGCTCGTGGACGCGATCGATCGCACCTGCGAGTGCCTGCCGGCCAAGCGCGGTGACCGCGGTGCCGTCGGTGAAGCCGAGCTGCGCGAACGTGGCGAGCGTGTGCGAGAGCAGGCTGTCCGTGATCGGATAGCGCGGATCGATCGCTTGCACCGATGTCCTGAGGTTGGTCTCTCCGCGGGCGACGGCGGCGAGCAGCTGGCGCTCCGTGCGCGACATGCCGCTCGTCGGATCCGGGAGCTCTTCGAGGTGTCGCTCGATCGCGCCCGCGAGATACGGCAGCGCCTTCACGCGACGCATGAGGAACGGGAGTGCGCGCGGATCGGCAGAGGTCAGAGCGATCCAGGTCGTGATCGCTTCGTCGATCGCATCGCGCGACAGCGGCGTGCGCCGCGCCCAGAGCTCGGCGAGTTGCTCGGGCTTGAGTTGCGCGAGGCCGACGAAGTTCGGGACGTCCGGGTGGCGATCGATCGAAATGATCGTGAGCGTCTTGGGCAGGCCGCGACGCGCGAGCCGTGACAACAAGCGCGCGAGCGCGAACTGGCTCGAGATATCGGCCTCGAACCAGAGGATCCGCTCCTCGGCACGGGCGGCCTCGTCGACACCCTTGTCCCAGTCCGCGAGGCGTTGGGTCTCATCGGCGGTCCCGCCACGGACTTTGTAGTGCTCGGCATCGCCGACCGCCAGGAGCGGCCCCTGGTCGAGGGTGTCACCCCAGACCCGAATCTCGCCGGGCAGATCGGCGAGCGAGAGCGTGTCGGCGGTCGAGTCGCTATTGCAGACATGGACGATGCGTTCCATGCCGGGTTGGTAACACGCGGTTCACAAGCGTGTGGCTTCTTCGTCGTGAACATCGTTGAAGGTCTCGCAACCGGGCGGGAAGGGGCTGCGTGGCCCTTGTCATCCTGCGGTGAGGCGCGGTGCTGAACGGATTGCCGACCGAGGTCCAGGTGCCGCCAACTCTGAACACGAGGTCGTCGAAATAGTCGCCGGACCCCGCCGGTGCCGGGAGCACCTGGCACGAGCGCGCGCAACGCGGGCAGCGCCGCGAGCAGATCGAGACCGAGGTGATCGTCGGCGATTCTAGCGCCCGAACGGTCTCGGTGTGCCGGTCACTTCTTCACGTCGGCGCGCGCGCGCTTCAGCGCCTCGTCGAGTGCCGCGTCGGCGGTGGTTGCGACATCGGGCACGACGCCGGTGCCCTCCCAGTTCTTCTTCGTGATCGGGCTGATCGATTCGGCGAACGGCACGGCGATCGCGAACGAAACGTCGAGCGAGACCATCTTGGTCGGGTGGGCGCCGCCACCGGTGGTCTCGCCGATGACCTTCGCGCGTTTGGTCGTCTGCAGATCGTACGCGAGCTCTTCACCGCCCGAAAACGTGCGCTTGCTCGTGATCACGTAGACCGGCTTCTTGCCGCCGAACCGCTTGCCGTGGAGCTTCGCAAGCGTCCACGACGGTTCGGTCTTGTGGGTCTCGCGCTCGTAGATGTCGACGAGGTGGACCGGCTTGGTGTCGAACATGTAGCTCGCGACCAGCGCGACCGTCTTCGGATCGCCGCCGCCGTTGCCGCGCAGGTCGATGATCAGTGCATCCGCATCCGCGACCTGGGTCATCAGATCACCGATCGCGACCTGCGCCGCTTCGAGATCCGCGGGCGGAAAGGCATCGATCACCAGGTGCGCGATGCTGCCCTCGATGCGCTCGATCTGACCGAAGCCGTAGTTCATGTCGTGGAGCTGCGCGAGTTGGTCGGCCTCGGGCTGCGGGGGCGGTTCACCTTTGGGGTGTGGACCGAACATCACGCGCATATGGAGGTCGCGCGTATCCGCGTGCAGATCCTCGGTCAGCCGCATCGCAAACGTGGGACCGTCGACGATCTTGTCGTAGTCGCCTTTCGCGAGGTGCGCGCGCAGGGCGGCACCCATCGATCTGGCCTTGCCGGCATCGATGTAGGTCGAGGCCAGCGTGGCTGCGATCTTGTCGACCACCACGGCGCGCTTCGGTCCATCGATCGTGCGCTACGTGCGCTGGTCGGCGGTCAGAAATTCATCCGGCGTTTCGGTCGCATGCATGTCGAACCGCGTGACCCGATGCCCCTCCGGCGAGACCTCGACCTCGGCGCGCGCGAACTGATCGGAATTCTTTTCCTTGAGGATCGCGATCGCGATCGTCGACGACGGCTCTTCGATTCGCCTGGTCTCGAAGCCGCCGGTGCGCTTGCGGAAGTTTTCGCTGTCCTCCGGAATCTTCGGCATGTGTAGCGCGTGCAGCGCGACGAAGTCATCCGCGTTGAACGCCGCGAACCACGCCGACAGCATGTGCTTGGCCGGCGACTCGGTGTTTGCATCGACGACCGGCACGGTCGCCATCGGCGGCGCGACCGGCGTTGGTTTCGGGTCCGACTTGCCACAACCCACGAGGTAAACGCCTGTCACGACCCATCGGTTCATGCCGCGAGCTTGCCAGATTCTGCGAGCGGCGTACGACGTGCGCCGCCGACCACCTGGCCGCTGCCGCTTCGTGTCGAGTCCTGCGCCCAGGTCTCGAGCTGCTCGAGCGTCCACTCGCCTCGCCGCATCCCCTTGAGCTGTTCGCGATCGCGCTCGAGATCGATATCGCGACTCACCATGATCTGTTCGACCTCGAGCAACGTAGCGCAATCCTTCGGCGCGCTAAGATGGTGGCCCATGGCAGAGAATCCCGAGGACGTGATGGATCGGAGTGGTCGCGTGAAGCGCTTACTGATCGGAGCCCTCGTGGGCGCCGTGTGCGCGGCGGTCGCGTACGGCCTGCTGGTCGCGCTCGCCAAACCCGACACCTATTCGAATTCACTCGTGAGTACCAATGGCGGTGGCTTCACCCGGGCCGGCACGGCCTGGAAATTTGTCGGGTACTTCACCGCCGTCGCGTTCATCGTGCCTGCCTCGATCGTCGCATTCGTGCTCGAGACCCGCGCGAAGAAGCGCTGGCGGGAGTCGCGCTTTCCGCAAGCGAAGCAAGTCTAGACTCGCGAGACCCGATGATGCTGCGAAGGCGGCGACGGAGGGCATCACGGGATACCCCCGATGCTCAATCACCGGTCGCTTTTGCACTCGTCCGGATCAAAATGGGTCCCGGGCGGACCGAGCAACTCCTCTATCGCTTCGTGTTGAGCGCGTACTTCTTCATCTTATCGATCAGCGTGACGCGCGAGACACCCAGCCGGCGGGCGGCCTCGGACTGATTGCCACCGGTCGAATCGAGGGCACGTGCGACGAGGCCGCGCTCGAAGGCCTCGACCTGCTCCTTGAGCGAGGGACCGTTGCGCGCATCCGGGGGCGGATCTGTCTGATCGGAGTCGTGCTGGGCAGGTAGCTGATTGCTGCTCGACTCGGCGGCCTGGAAATCGGCGAGCCCGATCACGCCACCGCTCGAGAGGGCGGCGAGCCGCGCGAGCGTGTTCTCGAGCTGCCGCACGTTGCCCGGCCACTCGTGGTGAACGAGCGCATCGATCAGCGCGGGCTCGAGCGTGACGTGGCCGAGTCCGAACCGCTCGCCGTAGCGGCGCCCGAATTCCTCGGCGAGGGCAGGGATATCTTCCTTGTGGTCGCGAAGCGGGGGCACGATCAGCTCGACCACGGCGATCCGGTAATAGAGGTCTTCGCGGAACGCACCGGTCTTCACGTCGGCCGCGTGGTCGCGATTCGTCGACGCGACGACGCGAACATCCACCTTCTCGATCCGGCCCGAACCGACGGGCTGGATCTCGCCTTCTTGCAGTGCGCGGAGCAACTTCGCCTGGATCGCGGGCGGCAGCTCTCCGATCTCGTCGAGGATCAGCGTGCCGCCATTTGCTTGCGAGAAGAAGCCGGGGCGGGTGGCGGTGGCGC
The DNA here is from genome assembly GCA_025357755.1 of Kofleriaceae bacterium. Lineage (GTDB taxonomy): Bacteria > Myxococcota_A > Polyangia > Haliangiales > Haliangiaceae > JABFXX01. The sequence goes on from JANXOP010000419.1 coordinate 4,148, forward strand.
CGGTGAAGGCGCCGCGCACGTGGCCGAAGAGCTCGGCATCGGCGAGCTCGGCGGGGAGGGCGGCGCAGTTGAAGCGAACGAGGGGCTTGGTCGAGCGCAGCGATTGTGCGTGCAGCAGCTCGGCGACGAACTCCTTGCCGGTGCCGGTCTCGCCACGCACGAGCACGGTGACATCGCGCGAAGCGACGCGACTGGTCGCTTCCAGCAAGCGCCGCATCGGCCGCGAATCTCCGACGATCCGGCGACCGAGGGTTTGCTCGGCCGTGAGGCGCTGGTTGTCGACGCGGAGCTTGCGCGCCTCGAGCGCGCGCTCGATCACGACCGTGACCTCGTCGATATCGAACGGCTTGGTCAGGTAGTCGTACGCGCCTTGCTTCATCGCTGCGACGGCGACTTTTTCCGAGCCGTGTGCGGTCAAGAGGATCACGGGGAGCGATGGATCGCGCGCCGCGATCTGGGTCATCAGCTCGAGCCCGTCCATCCTCGGCATCGAGAGATCGGTGAGCACGGTCTCGGCCTCTTCGAGCTTGGTCAGGGCTTCGACGCCGTTCTTCGCCGTGATCACCTTGTGGCCGCGCTCGAGCAAGAGCTCGGAGAGCGTGAACAAGACACCCGGTTCGTCGTCGACGAGAAGGACGCAGCTCAAACGACTGCCTCGGCGAGCGCGACGGCCGCACCGAGCTCGGGCGCGATGGCCGGGCCGCAGGGCAACTTGATCGTTGCGATCGTGCCGCGCCCGACGGTGCTCTTGTAGGTGAGCGTACCTCCGTGCTGCGTGATCACCGATTGCGCGAGCACGACGCCGAGGCCGGTGCCATTCGGGCGCGTGGTGAAGAACGAGGTGCCGAGCCGCGCGAGGTCGTCCACGGAGATGCCGCGACCGGTGTCTTCGACCTCGACCACCGCCTCGGGACCACCGTTGCGCACGCGGAGCATGACCACGCCTCCGTGCGGCGTGGCCTCGATCGCATTCGAGACGAGGTTGATGAGCGCTTCTTTGAGGCGCCGCGGATCGCCTTGGACCTTCGTGCCCGCACCATCGAGCGACAGCGTCACGCCACTGGTATCGGCGCGCCCGGCAAGCACTTCGAGCACGTCGCGCGACAGCTCGGTGACATCGAGCTTCTGCGGCTTGAGATCTTCGAGTGGTCGGGAGAACGAGAGGTACTCGCGTAGGATGGTCTCCATTCGGCTGATCTCGGAGGCAACGACCGTGAGCCTATCTTGCGTGCGTTCGCTCTCGGGCGAACGGCTGACGAGCTGACACAGGCCCTTGATCGAGGCGAGCGGGTTCTTGAGCTCGTGCGCGACCTTGGCGCCGACCGACTGGAGCCGGCGCAGCTGCTCTTCGGCATCGCCTAGGCGCTCCTCGCGGAGGCAGTCGTACTCCTGGTTGGTCAGGCTCGCGATCGTCGAGAGCTTGCCGACCAACGTGTGGAGCATGAACAGGTTCCAGCCGAGGTTCAGGATGACCGCGACGGAGTAGTGCGCATTGCCGAGCGTGGGACCGACCACTTCACGCGGCAACGAGACCATCGCAATAATGAAGAGGCCATTGCCGAGCGCGATCCAGCGCGACACCGACTGCGGTCCGAAGAACAACAGCGACACGATCGCGGGAAACAACGTGCCGGGGAGGAACGGCGAGTGGGCACCACCCGTCAACCCCGCCATCGCGACGACGAACAGCTGCGCCATCACGTTCATCTTGATGAACTGATGCTCGACCCGCTTCACCTCGGGCGTGCGGCGGTGGAGGAGGAGCTTGTGGCCGAGCACGAACCCGGCATAGATGCCGAGCGTCGCGAGGATGCGCCACGTCGGATAGCCGTCGTGGATCAGGATCAGCATCTGCGCCGCGAACGAGGCCATCCCGGTCACGATCATCAGCCGCGAGGTCTTCTGCGCTTCGCGCACGAAGAACTCGTCGCGGTTGTTGCGCCAGACGGCGTCAGTACCAGGCACGCCTGCCGGGGTTGCGAGGCGCGTGCCAGACGTCGATTCTCCCGCACTCATCCAACAACTCTAGCCCGATCACCGTCTTGCAGATCGAAACCTTACCGTGTTGTCACGAAACGTGACGCTGCTGTGTATGGCGCACCGACAGCATGTCGCTTCAAATCTCGGGTTTGACGCACTGGACCACTGGCACGAGCGGTGCTTTGGTGCGGCCCCATGAAGGCTCGACTCTCGATCGTACTGCTGATGGCGGCGGTGGCCCCGGCATTCGCGCAACCCGCGCCAAAGCAACCGGCTCCGAAGCAACCCACGGAGCTGGGTCCCAAGGCCGCCGAGGCGGCGGATGATCCGAATGCGTTCGAGAAAGACCTCGATGCGCTGTTCACCACGAGTGGCCTGACGGCCGACCAGGCATCGGCGCGCGCGGCTGCCGCTTCTCCGACGGTGG
>JANXOP010000299.1 GCA_025357755.1 Kofleriaceae bacterium
TGATATGGCCAAAGCAAAAAAGTCGAAGGGCGCCGCCGCCGGTCCCAAGGAAATGCTGCTCGTCGCCTCGAAGGTGAAGACGCTGATCAAGGATGCCGGCTGCAACACCGCTGGTGATGCGCTCGACGGCCTCAACAACTACGTCTACGCCCTGGTTCAGACGGCCGCGAAGCGCGCCGCCGAGAACGGCCGCAAGACCGTCCGCGCGCACGACTTCCATATCTAAGCGCTCGGACAACGTTGTCCAGACCGTTGCTGTCGTCTGGACGGACGGCAGGCAGGCAACCGGCTGATTGTCGCGAATGGGCACCTTTCGAGGTGCCCGCTTTCGTTTCGGCCAGGCCGCTTTTGCCCTACAATCGGGACAGGTGACGACTGGGGCTTCGCTCTACCTGGTCTCCGCGTGTCAAACCGCCGAGGAGTTTGTTGCGGCGTTCCGGCGCTACGCAGATCGGACGGGCTTATTCGTCCCGATCGCCGAGCCATTGCCGCAAGGTGGTCGCGGCCACATCGCGATCGCGCTGAGCGACGGACGGATCGTGCTGGAGGGCAACGTCGAGGTCGCACAGTCCTCCCCCCGCCCTTCCCCGCTGTACGGCCGGATCGGCATGACGCTGCGCTTCGTCGAGCCCGACCCGGTGACCAAGACCACCCTGACCGAGCTCGAGAAGGCTCGCCTCGCGATGAAGCCGGCGCCGCTCACCGCGGTTCCGCGCGATGCCGACGTCCCGGCGGCACCGCGACCGACGCCACCGCCGATCGGGGGCCGGATCGATGCGTCGAACGCGCTCGCCGAGTGCGTCGTGATCGGCGATCCGCTCGGCTTTCGCGATGCCACGCCGAAGCTGACGAGCGATTCGCCGTCGAGCAAGTTCGTCATCCCGACGATCCCGCAGATGGGTGCACCGCGGCCCAAGACCGCGAGCGTGCCGCCGGCGTTGCAGCCGACCGCGCGCAAGCTCAGCGGGACCACGCCACCGCCGCTACCGGGCTCGCTACCCGCCTCGCCGCCGCTCTCGAAGCCAGCGCCCTTCTCGACGAAGGCCGAGCAAAAAGCCACCACGATGGGCATGCCGACGGTCGGTCGGATCCCGGCCGCGCTACGCCCCGAGCTCGACGATCAACGAGCGACGACGCTCGACATGCCCAAGCTCGAGCGGCCCCCTTCCGAGCCACGGCTGTCCGGGCCATCGGTCGCCGCGAAGATCACGAAACAAGGGCTCGAGCCGGCCGCGGCCGAGGCTGCACGCCGCGATCCCACGCCGATTCCGCGTCGTGATCCGACACCGCTGCCACGTCCGCCGAGCGTCGCGCCCGAGCCGATCATGATTCCGAAGAAGCACGCTTCGGTCGGTCGCCAGACCACGCTCGGGATGCCGCTCGTGCGCCCGCCCGGCGACGAGCCGCACGCGGCGGTCTCGACCGGCGCGGCCTCGGCACCTCGCCGCGCGAATACGCCCTCGACACCGCCGATGCCGCGGAATCCCACGCCGTACACACCGCTGCCGATCGTCCGCATGCCGGCCACAGAGCTCACCGCGCACCTCGAGGAATCGACGGAGCGCAATCAGATTCCCGAGCCGCCGCTCGTCGGTGAAGAGCAGCGCAAGAACTCGCTCGGTGTTGCGATGCTGCACGCGACTCGGCCCGACAGCAACGGGGAGACCGCGGTCGAGCTCGAGCTCGAGACCGACGCGAACGCGAAGCAGACCGTGCAACAAGCCGCGATCGAGGTCGCGAATGAGGCGACCGATGTCGGCGAGGCGCCCGCGCCGACCGCCGGCCGCTCCGGGAGCCTGCGCGCGTCCGAGATCATGGCGGCGATGAAGGGCGACGACTGGACGATGGCGCCCGATGCGGCGCAGCCGACCGTTCTTGCCAAGGACGACGCCAGCCTCAAGGCGGCTGACGAGAAATCGGGCCCGCACGAAGACTTCGTGATCAGCCTCGATCCACAAGCGCCTGGCGGCTGGAGCGCGCCGGCCAAGGTCGAGAAGTTGCCGGAGGTCAAGCAGAACCCCTCGCTCGGCAATCGCAACATCGCGATCTCGAGCGGCAAGGCGATCGAAGCCGTCGAGTGGGAAGACAAGCCGACCGGCATCGGTGAAGCGCTCGTCCAGATCGATCCCACGTTGATGGAGCCGCACGTGCGGATGCCGTCCGTGTCGGACGACGAAGAGCCGATCAGCATCGTGTCGAGCCCGTTGATCGATGTCGAGCCTCCGACTCGACCGACCCCGCCGCCGCTCGCATCGCTCGGATCACTCGCATCGCTTTCGGCGGGTCCGCGACCTGCCGCGGAATTGCCGGAGCGCTCGGTCGCGCAGCTGTTCGCGATGGCGCCATCGTCCTCGGTTCCGCAGGCCCAGCCCGGGTTTCCCGACCAGGCCTCGGGCTCGCGCTACGATCCGACCGAGATCGCGCGCTACGGGATGGGTCCGAACGAGGCGCTCGGCGTGGCCAAGCCGAAGCGCAGCATCGTGCCGATCGTCCTCGTCGCTGGCGTCGCCGTGCTTGTCACGGTGATCGTCATCATGCTGACAGGTGGCAAGAAGTTGAAACCCGTCGGTGGTCCGACGCCTACCGGCTCGGCGCAGATCGCGATGCCCACGACCGGTAGCGCCGTGATCGCGCCGGTCGTCGTCGTTGTCGATGCGGGCGTCGCCGTCATCCAGCCGACGCCGGTTCCAACGCCACCGACTCCGCCACCACCGGTCGCCACGACGTGTAACGTCGACGTCACCACCGTGCCGGCAGGCGCGGACATCATGCTCGACAACGCGACGGTGCTCGGCACTTCGCCCGCCACGATTCCGATGCCTTGCGGCGTCGCGCAGAAAGTGTCGGTCAAGAAGGCGAAGTACGGCTCGGCTGTCAAGGCGTTCACCGCGAGCGCCACCGCGACGAAGCTGACGATCAAGATCCCGCCGCCGATGTTCAGCCTCAAGGTGACCTCGGTGCCCCCAGGCGCGACGATCACCGTCGGCGGCAAGGTCGTCGGCATCACGCCCACGACGGTGCGCGTGCTGGCCGGTGGGACGACCTCGATCACGCTGTCGAAGGACGGCTACACGGCGGACACGCAGAAGATCGCGCCGCGCCAGAACAACGCCACGCACCACGTCATCCTGAAGCGGACGTCGATCTTCAAGAAGCACTGACGCAGTGCTCGCTGCCCTACGGTTCGCTAGATTCCGGCGAGCGGTAGATCCGCGACGCGTTCGCGCAGGGCCGTCATGAAGGCTGGCCCCGGATCTGGCTTGTCGTTCGAGTAGGTCGCATCGCGCTCGACGAACATCGGGTTCGTGCGGAACTGCATCACCTCGTAATGCCCGAGCAGGTAGGTGATCGGGAACTGGGCGGCGAGCTCGCGGACGAGCGCCGCATCAGCGGTGAGCTGCGCCGGGGTGAGCGGCGCCTTGGTCTCATCACCGACGTTCTCGATGCCGATCGCTGTGTGGTTGAGCCCGATGCAGTGCCGTGCGTAGCGGGTCGCAGGTTGCAACCGATAGATCGTGCCATCGCGATCGACGAGGAAGTGCGCCGAGACGTTGACCGCGCCACCGCGGGCGAGCGTGGTGCGCGCCGCCTCGATCCGCGGGTTGTCGAAGTACGCACGCGTCGCTCTCGCGGAGTCACCGCCGGTCGAGTGGATCACGATGATCCGAGGCGCGATCACGACATCCGTCGCCGTGGGATCGCTGTGCCGGCGGCGATACGCGAGCGTGAGTGCTTCGCGCTCCTTGCCGAAGGCCATCGGCGCATCGACGCTCGCGAGGATGGCCGCGTCCGGGGGTGCGGCGTCCGCACGCGCATCGGCGACAATCTCGGACGTGCCGGGCGTGCCGGGCGTGCCGGTCGCGACGGTCACGACGGTCGGTGCAGCGCGAGGATGCGCATCGCATGCGATCAGCGCGAGTGCTACCAGGCCGAGCCTCCTCACTTCCAGAACGCTCGTGCGGGCGGCTTCGGAGGCACCGCACCTGTCGCGAGCTTCGCGAGCTCGGCTGCGACCTCGGCGCGGGTGTCCATCGTCAGCAGATGCAGCTGGTGTGCGACCGCCGCGACGAGCGCCTCGTGACCGCCGACCGATTCGAGATCTTCGAGCCACTGGTGCACGCGTTGGCGGAGCAGCTTCAACGGCATCGCCGCGGCGCGCGGTTCGGCCGAGGACAACGCGCTCAACTCGCGCACGAGCTCGGCAAGGCTCGCGAGATACACGCTCGCGTCGGTCCCGACCACCGGCGTGACTGGCAACCGCGGTCCGGGAGCCCTTGCCGCGGACACCGACGGAGGCGATGCGTACGTGCTCGATCGCGTGACCGATGGCGCGCGTGGCGAGTGCAACGTGATCGGCGGACCGCCCATCGGGGACGCTGGCGCGGGCATCGGAATTCCGCTCGGCATCGCGGAAAATGCGCCCGCAGCCTGCCCGCCGCCACCGAGGCCCCCACGCATGTGCTTGGACTCGCGGACCTCGGTACGCTCGACGGGCTGCACGATCTGGCGGAGCGTCCCGCCTGGGTTCACGACCTCCGACCGATCGATCGCGAGGAACGCGGTGAACCGCGACAGCACGGCGTACTCCTTCGAGGTCGCGACGATCTGCGCCTCGAGCTCCGTGGCACCCGCGGCGTAGCGATCCTCGAGATCGCGGATCCGCGCACGTGCCCAGCTCGCGGCCAGGTCGGTGGTTGCCGCGCCCCCAGAGGCCGCTGCCGCGGTGCGCTTGGCGACGACCGTGCGGAAGGGCTCGCCGAAGCTCGAGCCCGAGAATTCGATCGTCGCGAGCTGCGAGGCGCGACCGCGATAGCGCCCGAGCACCACGGCGGGTGCACCGGCATAGAGGTCGGGGAGCTTGCCGCGCGTCGACATCGGAGACAGCAGCATCTCGTCGATCTCCAGGTGGGGCTCGAGCCCCTTCGCTCCTAGCTCGAGCTCGGTCGCGATCGGCGTCGCGATCCGGCGATGGATCTTCGCCATCACCGCATCGAGCCGGTCTTCGCTCTCGACGAGCTCACACAGCCCGCCGCCGGCGGCGGCGAGCCGGCGCAAGAACGCCGCGTTGACCGCCTGGTCGACCCCGAGCGTGAACATCCGCGCGTTACCCATCCGCGGTGCGAGCGTATGGAGCAGCCCATCTTCGTTGCCGACCTGACCGTCGGTGACGAACATGATGATGCGCTCGCGATCCTCGTTGCGAGCACCGCCGAGCATCTCGAGGGCGCGCACGAGTGGTCCGGTCATCTCCGTGCCGCCGCGTGCCTCGATCTTAGCGAGCGCCTCGACCGCGCGAAACCTTTCGCGATCCGTCGCGAGCGCGAGGCCGGTCGAGGGAATCGCGTCGACGGTGTTATCGAACGCGAGCACGCAGAACGTGTCGCGCGAGGTGAGCGAATCGATCATCCGACCGACCGCTCGCCGGGCAGCGACCATCTTCCAACCTTCCATGCTGCCCGAGCGATCGATCACGAACACCACGTCGCGCGGCTTCGCAGCGACCATCGTCGTGCTCGGCGGCACGAGCGTGAGCATGAACGTACCCGCGTTGCCATCGGCGTCATCGCTGCAGACGAGGCTCGAGGCGAGGGTCTCGGCGTCGTTGCGCCAGCGCAGGATGAAGTCGCGATCGAGCCGGGCCGCGGGCTGGAGCTCGATCACCTGGGCATCCGCCGAGGTCGTGGTCACGGAATGCAGGCTCGACGCGAGCTCGCGCAGGCCCGGAGCTTCGATCGCGACGCGGATCGCGAGACGTACGGGGTTCGGCATGCCGGGCAACATCACCGGCGGTGAGATCCGCGATGCATCGGGCACCGCATCCGTGTCGAGCGCGTTGCCGAGGCCTGCTTGCTCGCCCTCGAGCGTCGCGCCCGGCATGTAGCGCGGAGCGACCACGAGCGGAAACCGAAACGTGACCTCGCCATCGTCGACCGGCAAAGGACCCACGATCGAGAGCCGTACGGTCGCGACCTCGCCGGGCATCAGGTTTCCGACGCGTAGCGTGAACACGCCAGCGCGCTCTTCCTCGGTGATCGCGGCGCGATGACCGGCCGCGATCGCTTCGTCGTAGTGCTGCCGCGCCGCGCCTCGCTCGTCGATCACGCCCTCGATCGTGCGCCCCGCGACCTCCATGCGGAACCGATGGACCGCCATGCGATCCGGCAGGGGGAAGATGTACGTCGCTTCGATCGCACCTCCGGTCGTGTTGACGAAGGTCTGCGTCAGATCGATCGCTGCCATCACGCCGCGCACGCGCGCATCGAGCTGCATCGCGGTCAGGGGCAGCAGGCCGCGCGAGCACTCGAGCGCCCCGAACCCGTGCTGCGTCGCGTCGATGCGGCGACCGAAAGCGGCCACCTCCTCGTCCGTCATCAGTGCAGCGATCATCATGGTCATCGGATCTCCTGGGTCTCCTGGGTTTGCGCGGTGAGGCCGCGACGTGCAAGCTCGGCGACGAGCGGGGCCGCCGCCGCGCGAAGTGCGCGGAGCTCGGCGGCTGAGAGTGCGAGATCGCCGGTGAGCGCGATCGAAAGCGAGACGTTCGGGGCGAGGTCGATGCGCAGCTCCGCATCGCCTCCGTGCGGTCGGGATGCCGGTACGGATGCTGGGCCGGGCACCGGCGTTTGCTTCCAGAATTCTGGGCGCACGCCCCTGCCCTTGCCCTTGATCTCGATGCCCGCCATCCGCGACAGGCTCTGATCGTCGAGCGTCGGCCACAGCGCCTGGATCTCGGCGAGGCTGCGACCGGCGGTCTGCAGCCGCTTGATCGCGACGACCTGCGCGAGG
>JANXOP010000302.1 GCA_025357755.1 Kofleriaceae bacterium
CGCCGGTCACGATCACGCACCAGACCGGCGAGAGGGACCTCGCGGCCACGAGGAAGCACTACGCCGACGCAGGCGTCACCGCCGACTGCCGCGCGTTCATCAAGGACATGGCCGCGACCTACCTCGCCGCGGATCTCGTGATCGGCCGTGCAGGTGCGACGACCGTTGCCGAGCTCGCGATCGCCGGCAAGCCCGCCGTGTTCATTCCCTACCCGTTCGCCGCCGACGACCACCAGACCCTGAACGCCGCCGAGATGGCCGCGAAGGGTGCCGCACTCAGCTTCAAGCAGAGCGACCTCACGGCCGAGAAGCTCGTCGCCGCGATCCGGCCCTTGCTCGACGACGCTGCGCAGCGGCGCGCGATGGGTGATGCCATGAAGACCCTCGCGAAACCGGGCGCCGCCGCGGCCGTGATCGACTGGGCCCAATCGGCATGAGGCGTGGTATCTAGGCGTTCGATCAGACCCCCAGGCACCGAACCAGGAACCATGTTTCGCAAGCCAGATACCCAGATTCACTTCGTCGGCATTGGCGGCATGGGCATGTGTGGCATCGCCGAGGTGCTCGCGAACATGGGCTACAAGGTCTCCGGGTCGGACATGAACGACACCGAGATCACGCGCCACCTCACGAAGATCGGTTGCACGATCAAGCAGGGTCATCGCGCGGACAATGTCGAGGCGGCCGATGTCGTCGTCGTGTCGAGCGCGATCAAGGGCTACAACCCCGAGGTCGAGGCTGCGCGCGCCCGATCGATTCCCGTGATCCCGCGCGCCGAGATGCTCGGCGAGCTGATGCGGATGAAGTACGGCATCGCGGTCGCGGGTGCCCACGGCAAGACCACCTCGACGACGATGATGCACACCGTGCTCATGGCCGCCGGCCTCGATCCCACCGCCGTGATCGGGGGCCGCGTGAACTCGCTCGGGCTCGCCAACGCGCGCTGGGGCAAGAGCGATTACCTGGTCGCCGAAGCCGACGAGAGCGATGGCTCGTTCCTCACGCTCACGCCGACCTTGGCGATCGTGACCAACGTCGATGCCGAGCACCTCGATCACTACGGCACGTTCGACAACGTGAAGAAGGCGTTCACCGATTTCTGCAATCGCGTGCCGTTCTACGGGATGAGCGCGCTGTGCGGCGACAACGCCGGCGTGCAGGCGATCTTGCCGCTCATGACCAAGCGGTTCGCGACGTTCGGGATCTCGTCGCAAGCGACGTATCGCGCGCGTAACATTCGCCCGGATGGCCTGACCACGCGGTTCGTCGCATGGCGCAAGGCCGACGAGCTCGGCGAGGTCGTGTTGCCGATGCCAGGCGAGCACAACGTGCTCAACGCGCTCGGCGTCCTCGTGATCGCGGACTTCCTCAACATCCCGTTCGAGACCTACGTCAAGGCACTCGCGAGCTTCGAGGGTGTCGCGCGCCGGTTTACCGTGCGAGGCGAGGTCGGTGGCATCACGGTCGTCGACGATTTCGGGCATCACCCGTCGGAAGTTCGCGCGACGCTCGCCGGTGCGAAGCAGAGCTTCGGCGGTCGCCGGATCGTGGCGGCGTTTCAACCCCACCGCTACACGCGCACGCGCGATCAGTGGCAGGAGTTTCCGCGCGCGTTCCACGATGCCGACAAGGTCGTGATCTGCGACATCTTCGCCGCGGGCGAGAAGCCGATCGAAGGCATCTCGAGCGAGCAGCTCGTGCGCCTCGCGCGCGAAGCCGGCCACGAGGACATCACCTACATCCCGAAGCGCGAGGACCTCGCCGCCTGGCTCGACTCCCAGGTCAAGACCGGCGACCTCGTGATCACGCTCGGCGCCGGCAACATCCAGCTCGCGTGTAACGATCTCATCGCGCTGCTCGAGAAGCGGCTCGGCCCGGCGACCAAGAAGAATCTCGTCCGCGTTCAGGAATCGAGCGCGACGGTCGCTCGGTGACCGCGGAATGCGTATGACCGCGGTAGCGCTCGGTCCGCTGACCACGCTTGGCATCGGCGGCCCAGCGAAGCGCTTCGAGCGGTTCACCACCGTGCCCGAGCTGGCGGCCCTGCTCGGCACCGACGACAAGGTGCTCGTGCTCGGTGGCGGCTCGAACCTGGTCGTCAGCGACGCGGGGTGGGATGGGCTCGTGATCCAGCCCGCGAATCGAGCGGTCACGCGGATCGGGTTGTTCGAAGATCACGCGATCGTGTCGGCGTTCGCCGGCGCGAGCTGGGATGACTTCGTCGCGCAGATGGTGAGCGAAGGGCTCGCCGGGCTCGAGGCGCTCTCTGGCATTCCCGGGCTCGTCGGCGCGACGCCGATGCAGAACGTCGGCGCGTACGGCCAGGAGGTCGCCGACACGATCCAGTTCGTGCGCGCCTACGATCGCGAGCGCGGCGAGCTCGTCAAGATCTCTGCCGCCGACTGCGGCTTCGCGTATCGCTCGAGCATCTTCAAGGGGAGAGACCGCTGGGTGATCTGCGAGGTGCGGTTCGAGCTGCCGCGCCGCACCGAATCGATGCCGATCAAGTACGCCGAGCTCGCAAGGGCCCTCGGCGTGACCGAGGGGGGCACCGCTCCACTCGCAACCGTGCGCGAGACGATCGTCGCACTGCGGCGTGCGAAGGGCATGGTGGTCGATCCGGCGGATCCCGAGTCGAAGAGCGCCGGATCGTTCTTCACGAACCCGATCGTCGATGCGGCGACCGCCGCTGCCGTCGAATCCCGCGCCGGCGCGAAGCCTCCGCAGTGGCCCCAGCCCGATGGCATGTTCAAGCTCGCCGCGGCGTGGCTGATCGAGCGCGCCGGCTTCGTCAAGGGCACCACGCGCGGCAGCGTCGGCATCTCGTACAAGCACGCGCTCGCGCTCGTCAACCGCGGTGGTGCAACCGCGACCGAGCTGCTCACCTTCGCTGACGAGATCATTGGCGGAGTGCGCGATCGTTTCGGCGTGACGCTCGTCCCCGAGCCCGTCGTCGTGCGATGAAGAATGCCGATCGCGTCGTCGATCTCGCGTGGTCGCTGACCGAGCACCGCGTGCTGGTAACGCGCAACGTCTACTCCGCCATCGATCGCTCGACGTCGTTGCATCACGACCCGGTGTCGCTACCGCTACCCGCGCCGGCAGATCAGCTCGGGACAGCGGTCATCCTCCTGCTCTCGTTGCACAACGTGGCGCAACGCTCTCGTCCCGACCTCGATGCCGCGCGAGCAATGGATCCGTTGCTCACGTCGAACTGGTCCGCGCATGGCCACTGGATGCGTGTCTCGCGCGAGCAACAGGCGGGTAGCGGGATACGGCTCGGCGCCGTGATGACCGATGATTTCGAGTACGAGCTCCAGCACCTGCCCGGCGATCTCACGGCGGCCGCGCTCGGCGACGCACTGCTCGCGCTGTGGAGAACGATCATCGCGTCGCGGCGGCTGACCGAATAGACGGACCTGCACGCGAGTTGGTACAAGCTCGTATGCATCGTTTCGCCGGAAAGCGCGTCGCGGTCGTCATGGGCGGCCTCTCTGCGGAGCGCGAGGTCTCGCTGAATACCGGCGCGAATGTCTACAAGGCACTGCTCGCCGAGAAATGGGACGTCGTCGCGATCGATTGGAAGCCCGACACGAGCCTCGCGAAGCTGCTCGAAGAACAGCAGGTCGCCGTCGTGTGGAACGCGCTGCACGGCACGTGGGGCGAGGACGGCGCGGTCCAAGGCCTGTGCGCGTGCTTGCAGATCGCGTGCACCGGCTCCGGCATCCTCGCGAGCGCGCTCGCGATGGACAAGGTGATGTCGAAGCGGATCTTCGAAGCGAGCGGCGTGCCGACCCCGAAGTGGCGCTTGCTCTCGCACACCGGTCCCGCCGATGCGAGCGATGCGGTCGCGGCGCTCGCCGATCTTTCACTGCCGTTCGTGGTCAAGCCTGCGAATGAAGGCAGCTCCGTCGGCGTGTCGATCGTCGAAGATCGCTCGCAGCTCGTCGCGGCGGTCCAGCTCGCGCGCGCCAACCACGGGCAGGTCATCGCCGAGGACTACATCGCCGGCACCGAGATCTTCGTCGGCATCCTCGATGGTCGCGTGCTCGGCTCCGTCGAGGTTCGCCCGACCACGAAGTTCTATGACTACGAGGCGAAGTACAAGCGCACCGACACGAAGTACCTGATCCCGCCCGAGGTCTCGCGCGACATCGTCGAGCGCGCCGAACATCACGCGCTCGCGGCCTACAACGCACTCGGCTGCAGCGGTCACGCGCGCCCGGATCTCCGGATCTCGCCGACGGGCGAGGCGTTCGTGCTCGAGGTGAATACGCTGCCCGGGATGACCGCGACGAGCCTGCTGCCGAAGATCGCCAAGTCGATCGGGATGAGCTACGCGTCGCTGTGCGAGGCGATCCTCGAGAGTGCGAGCTAACTACTTCTTGCAGGTCATGTCGTAGAGCTTCGCCCAGGTCTTCCCACCATCGTGGGAACCCTCACCCCACAGATGCGCGCCCTTCTTGGGATCACCGAGGTCGAGGTGATCCTTCATGGTGCCCTTGCCCATGAGGTCCTGCGAATCGGACATCGTGTCGAGCTTGCCGTCCTTCATCTCGTCGGCGGTGCCGACCATCTGCCCGCCGAAGTTGTCGACGAACACCTCGCGCCACTTCTTGAGGCCCGGATCGAACGTCGCGTAGCTCTCGAACTTGAACTTGAGGTTCGTCTTCCCGCCGGCCACGCCGCCGTTGAACGACGTGTGGATCCAGAACCCGTCGAGCTCGAGCTTCGAGCTGTAGGTCCCCGCGAGCTTGCCCTCCCTGCCATCCATGCCCGGCGAGGTGCCTTCGCACTTCCAGGTGCCGGCGGTTGCCTTGGCGCGCTCGAGGATCTGCTGCGATGGTTTCGGCGTGTCGTCGGCCGAGGCGACGCTGCCGGTCAACACCGAGGAAACAAACACGATCTTCGTGAACCGAGGCATCCGCCGACTATACTGAAACTGGGCCCGTCTTCGCGGGTCTCTCTAGACGTGAACCTTCGCGCCCGCTCCACCCTGCTCGCTCTGGTCGCTTCGTGCGGAGGTGCGCACGAGGTCGCGGTCGTGCCAGTCGTCGCCGCCCCCCGTTCGGATCCGGGTGGTCACTTGAACGATCCGGATCTCAACCATACGTACAAGAAGCTGCTCTCGATCGACTGGGCGACCGCGAAGATCGACACCCCCGCCGAGGCCGCCGAGCTCTGGACGCAGATCGCACCGACCGGCGATGACTGGTCGCTCGAGCTCGATGAAGTACCGGATGGTCCGATCGCGCACGCGCTGGCGACCGAGCTGCTGCTCGAGGGCAACTTCACCTGCCAGGCGCCCCCGGTGTCGTGCACGAGCCCGATGCCGGATCTCCCTCCGCTCGAGCCGACCGCCACCCTCAAGGATCCGTGTCTGCGCCGCCAGCTCGCGCTGTGGTCGATCCAGCAGCTCGGCCAGCTCGCGCCCGATCAGCTCGCGATCATCGCCCCCGCGCTTCGCCAGATCGCCGCGCTACCCCCGCCCGAGTCCGAGCTCGTCGGCGCGGCGCTGAGCGCGGCGTACCGCGACCCCGTGCTCGAAGCGGAGCTGCTCGAGCTCGCGTGGAAGGCCGGTCAACGCCCGATCGTCAACGGCATGATGGGGGGCCTCGAGCCACCACAGCTGATCGATCTCGCGACCCGGCTCCACGTCGATGGCGCGCTCGACGGGCTCACGGCGACGAACAACCGCGACGTGTTCCTGAAGGCGATCGCCGACGAGCAACTGCAACCGACGACCCGCGAACAAGCGATGGCCGAGCTCGGTGGCGATGACGACAAGCTCGCGCCCGATCTGCTCGCCGCGATCATCGCGCTCACGAAGTCGCCGAGCTGCGATGTCGCCGCCGCCGCGGCCCGCGTGCTCGAGAAACACGGTGATTTGGCCTACGTGCCCAAGAAGCCGCGCTCGACCAAGCCCGAGGCGATCCTGCGCGGCCTGTGCGTGCTCGCCGCGTACGAGCGCGATGCGCCGCCGAACGAGGCCTCGCTGTTGCCGGGCTACCTGCCGAAGAAGGGGCTCGAGCTGTTGCGCGTCAGCTACGACGCGCTGAGCGATACGGATCCGGACGGCGACGGCGATGTCCACACCGCGCACACGAGTGAGCTGATCGATCGGGCGAGCGCGTCGCTGCCCGAGACCGCCTCGTTCGCGCGCGCGCTCCTGCACTGCACCAAGACCACGTGTACGACTGACGAGCTCGAATTCGATCTGACGATCAAGGAGGGCCTCCTGACCCGGATCGAGATCATCGAGCTGCCGCCCTGTCGGAAACCCTAGGACTTCCGCCGAATCCCACAGATCCGAAGATCGGCTCGGATCTCTCGAGGCGGTGTGGGATGCTCTGGCCATGGGCCGATTTGCGATCGTGCTGAGCCTCCTGCTCGTCGCCGGACCGGCGAGCGCCCAGGCGTTCAAGCCGCGCGGCAGCGATGCGAAGAAGCCGACGACGACGACGACGACCGGTGACACCGCCACGCCCGCGAAGCCCGTCGCGAAGAAGAAGGCCGCCGCCAAGGCTGCGCCGACGACCAGTGACGACGACGACGCGGACGACACCAACGCGAAGCCGGTGGCCAAAAAAGCGACGACCAAGGCCAGCACGAAGCACGGCAAGGTCGCGAAGAAGAAGTCCGATGACGACGATTCGGACGATGCCGAGCCGGCCAAGCCCGAGAAGACCGCGAAGCTGACCAAGGGCAAAAAGACCGGCAAAGCCGATGCCGACTTCGTCCTGATCACGGACGACGACGACTGAGACTGACGATCGGTTCAGGTCGGATACGTGAGAGATCTCGGTTAGCTAGAAATCGCTGGGCGCGGCGCCCAAAAAATTGCCCGGGTCCTACGAGCATGCGTATTTCGAAGCATGGATCGATCTCGTCGCCGGGGGGCGTCGCGTGAGTTAGGAGCACGCCCTGCTCGCGAGGAGGCACCCTCGGCATCGCGGATGGTGGTGAAACCTCGCGCGAAGGCGAATCGCCGGGTCGCGCCGTCGGTCCCGTTGTGGACGCGGCTGCCGAAGCCGAGCGCGATCGTGATCGGCTGTGGCCGAGTGTTGCGCCGCAGCTTGCCCGCGATGATCGTGATCGGGGCCGTCACCGCGATCGGTGGCAGCGCCTGGGCCGGCTATCGCTTCGTCACGACCTCGTCGCGGTTCGCGATCACTTCGATCGACGTTCACGGCAACAAGCATGTCTCTGCCGATCAGGTCCGCGCGGTCTTGCCGGTCGCGATCGGCGACAACGTGTTCTCCGCGAACCTCGATTCTCTGACCCGCGAGCTCCACGCGAATCCCTGGGTCGCCTCGGCCGAGGCGCATCGCATGCTGCCCCACACGCTCGTGATCGAGATCCACGAGCACGAGGCAGTCGCCGTCGCCGAGCTCGGCGGGCTGTACCTCGTCGATGCGAAGGGGCTGCCATTCAAGCGCGCGCAGATCGACGCCGACGACGGCGCCGGCCTGCCGATCATCACCGGGCTCGATCGCACCGCGTTCCTCGCAGATCCGGCGAGCACCGGGAAGACGATCGCGAGCGCACTCGAGGCGCTGACCACCTGGACCACCGGCAAGGATCGTCCGACGATCGGCGAGATCCACGTCGATCTCCACGGCGCGCTGACGCTACACACCTACGAGTCCGCCACCGCGATCCAGTTGGGATCGATCGATGCGGGCCTCGCCGCTCGCATGCGCACGTTCGACGTCGCGTGGGCCCAGCTCGATCCCGCGGAGCGTACCCGCGCGCGCGCCATCCATCTCGATCCTCGTCTCGACCACGTCACCGTCGCGTTCTCGCCAGCCGGCGACCCGCAGCAGAAAGATCAGTAAGCGCACCATGGCGAAGTCCAAGTCCTCCGAGATCATCGTCGGCCTCGATATCGGCACCACCAAGATCGCGTGCATCGTCGGCGAGGTCACCGAAGACGGTGTCGATATCATCGGCATTGGCACCGCGGCCTCGAAGGGCCTGCGTCGCGGCTACGTGGTCAACATCGACTCGACGGTCGCCTCGATCCAGCAAGCGGTCGACGAAGCCGAGAACATGGCGGGCTGCGAGATCACGACCGTGTACGCGGCGATCAGCGGCGCGCACGTGCGCGGCCTCAACTCGCACGGCATCGTCGCCGTCAAAGACAAGGAAGTCCGCGATGCGGACATCGCACGCGTGATCGAGGCGGCAAAGGCCGTCGCGATCCCGATGGACCGCGAAGTGCTCCACGTCCTGCCGCAGCAGTACGTCGTCGACGATCAGGACGGCATCCGCGATCCCCTCGGCATGGCCGGCGTCCGGCTCGAAGCAAAGGTCCACATCGTCACGACCGCCGTCGCCTCGGCGCAGAACGTGATCAAGTGCGCGAACCGCTGCAACCTGCAGGTCGCCGACATCGTGCTCGAGTCGCTCGCCTCGTCGCAGGCCGTGCTCGAGGACGACGAGAAAGAGCTCGGCGTCGCGCTGATCGACATCGGCGGCGGCACCTGCGACGTGATGGTCTACGCCGATGGCGCGATCGTGCACACCTCGGTGCTCCCACTCGGTGGTGGTCACATCACGAATGACATCGCGACCGTGCTCCGCACGCCGCTCGATTCGGCGGAGAAGATCAAGCGCAAGTACGGCTGCGCGTGGCGCGGCCACGTCGACGATTCCGAGATGATGGAGGTGCCCTCGGTCGGCGGGCGCGGCCCGCGCGTGATCCAGCGCATGAGCCTCGTCGAGGTGATCGAGCCCCGCGTCGAGGAGATCTTCGAGCACGTGAAGAAGGAGCTGATGCGTACGGGCTACTTCGACGGCCTCGCCGCGGGCATCGTGCTCACCGGCGGCGCGACCGCGATGGATGGGGTGTGCGAGATGGCCGAGCAGGTCCTCGGGCTACCGACCCGCCGGGGTCAACCGACGAAGATCGGTGGCCTCGTCGATGTCGTCCGCTCGCCCGCGTACTCGACCGGCGTCGGCCTCGTGATGTTCGGGGCGAGCCAGAACAACATCGCGAAGCCGCTCACGCGGGGTGGCATGGACGATCGTCCGAGCCTGTTCAAGCGCGCGTTCGGCCGCATCGCCGAGATGTTCTGAGAGCGTCACGCATGGCCGAGCCGTCGATGGACGAGATCCTGCGCGCCGGTAGAGCGCGACACTGGAGATCACGCTGGGCACCGTGATCTTCGTCGGCGGCTGCGCATTTCACTCGGTCCCCCGAACCTCACGAGCGGCGGCGTGGTCACGACCTACACCACGATGGGGATCGGCGCTGGGTTGATCGGACGTGGCTTGTTCGAACGTGTCCGCGGCGGTTAGCGCCGATCGGCGGTGCTCGGATCGAAGCCGATCGCGCGCAGCACGTTCGAGGTGCTCGCCTTCGGGCTGCGCAGCGTGACCTGCAGGGTCGCCGGATCGATCAGCTCGCGCGCTGCATCGGTGACCTGATCGGCGGTCGCAGATCGCAGCTCCGCGACGTACGAGTCGTCATTCGGCGCGCGATGCGTGATGACAGCGATCTCGAGCTCGTGTGCGCGGCCCGACACACCGACCTCGCTCGCGAGCGCTTGCGACACCGCGCGGCGGCGGGCGCGAGCGACCTCCGCCTCCGAAGCGCCGGTCGCGCGAAATTGCGCGAGCTCGCTCGTGATCACGTGCGCGGTCTCGGCAGCAGCGTGCGAGTCCATCTGAGCAACCACCACGAGCCGGCTGTCGCGCGGATCGAAGGCCACGGTGATCTGGGCTGACGCGCGCGTGAGTTGCGCCAGACGCAGCTCGAGCGCGCTGGCGAGCAGCTGGGCTGCTCCCCCGTTCGTATGACCGGCCGCGCCGTACGCGAGCTCTAGCTCGACGCTATCGATCTCTCCGGGCTCGTACGTGATCGGTCGCTTCGGTCCTCTCGGCACGGCCATCGCGGTCGGCGGGAGCTGGGTCGGAAGGGGCCAGGTGCCGTACCATCGCTCGATGATCGGCTTGACCGCCGCGGTGTCGAAGCCGCCGCTGACGATCAGCGCAGCGCCCTTCGCGACGTAGTGGCGATGAAACGGGCCGAGGGGTGCCAGCTCGTACGTACCGGCGATGACGTGCCACGCGACCGAGAACAGGTGCCAGTCGCCGAGCGCCGCGAAGCCGACCGCCCGAAAATGGGTCGAGGTCTCGGTGACATCGACGTCCGTGTGCTCGACCGCATTCGCGTACCAGGCGATCCGCTCCATCGCAGTGATGCCCGCGTTGTAGCCTTCGTTGACGACGAGGTCGGTCGCGGCGCGGGTCGCGATACCCGTCGCGGGCTCGTCCTTGGTGCCGACCGGGAACACCAGCCGCACGTCGATCGTCGTCGCGCCCGGATCCGCGGCGAGCAGCACGCGCAGGCCGTTCGCGAGTGTGTACTCGAGGATCGGACGTGCGAGTGCCGGGAGCGTGTCGGGCGCCGGGGCAGCCGGGGCTGCACCGAGCGCGCCCGCGAGCGAGCGGTCGAGTGCGCTGCCCGGATCGGCGAGGTTGTCGAGCGATACCCCGGCGGTGACATCGCCGCCCGGCACCAGATCGAGCGTGCGTGCGGGCGCGCTCGTGAGGTGGCTCTGGATCCACAGGCGCGGCGATTTCGCGGCCGCGAACGCGTGGACCCGGCGCAGCAGATCGAGCCGACGCCCGGTCGCCACGAGATCCGCGATCTTCGCGCCACGCGTGAACGGATCGTCGAGCGCTTGCGCCTCGATCAACTGATCATCGGCGGTCGCCTCGGAGACGGCCGTGTCTTCGAGCACGTTCGCTTCGGCGAGCACGTCGCGGAGCCGGTCGTGCGCGCGTGCGAGCTCGGATTCGTGCGCGACCTCGAGGCCGATCACGAGCGCGCGCCCGCGCCGACCTCCGACCGTGACGATCCGGAGATCGAGCTTGTGCTGCTCGCCCCACTGACGGATCCTCCGCGTCGCGAGCTCGACCACCAGGTCATCTTGATCACCCTGGGCGGGCACCACGAACGCGAAAGCCGCGGTCGGCTTCGCGAGCCCGAACACCACGCGTCGCACGGGTCGAGTCGTCGGGACGATCGCGGTGACGCCTGGCTGCGCGACGATCGTGGGACTCGGCGCGCTCGACAACCCACCGAGCCGCGCCTCGAGCTGACCCGGCAGCTCGGCCGGGGTCGGGCCGGTGACCACGAGCGTCGCGTTCGCCGGTGCGTAGTGGCTCGTATAGAACGAACACAGTTGCTCGGGCGTGATGCTCGCGAGCTCCGGTTCACCGAGCGAGTGGCCGTACGGATGACCATCGCCCCAGACCGCACGCACGAACGAGGACGGCACGCCGGTCAGCTGCTGCAGCGCGTGATCACGTGCGACCGCGAGTAGCTCGGGTGTGAAGTCGGTGCAGGTGGTGGCCAGTCGGCCCGCAGCGAGCTCGAGGGCGTGGGGCAGATCGATCGCGGTGACGGCGATGTCCGTGCGATCGAGATCGATCGAGACCGCCGTCGAGAGCTCGATGTCGCCCTGCGCCGCGTGCAGCGCGAGCGCTTCGCCAGTGAGGAGCGCGATGCCCGGGGTCGCGATCGGATCGTCGCCGGTGCCGACGTCGAAGCGTAGGTCGATCGACGAGATCCGGGCGCGCGGATCTCGGAGGATGGCGAGCTTTAGCCCGTTCTTCAACCGCCATGCCGCGACCTTGAACGGGTCGCTCACCTCGGGCTGCTTCATGTGCAGCGTCGAGAACCGCTCGTCGACGTGACAGCCGACCCACAGCCCCGACGCGACGACGACCGCTGCGACGCGCCGCACTACGGAACTGCGCCGCTGTTCGGATCGAAGCCGGACTTGCCCGTGATCGGGGTGAGGTCGACCGCCTCGAACTGATCGCCGGTGACCGCTTGCACGGCGGTGAACGTGTCGTCCTGCCAGTCCGCGCTCGGCTCGCCGCTGACGTACCAGTTGCTTCCGCCATCGGCGACGTACATCCCGTACGTCTTCATCGCCTGGAGGATCGCCTTGGCCTGGGTGTTCGCGGAGGCCGGGATCGTGAAGCTCGCCTTGAGGCGGAACAGCTGCCCCATCGGCGGATGCGCCGCGCTGTCGGTCGACGCGGTGCTATGCCGGGCAGGCCAGACGTAGCGCGGCGCGATCTTGCTGCTCGTCATCGTGAAGCGCAGCGCGTGCTTGATCGTGCCCGAGCTCGCCTCGCTTGCCTTGAGCAAGAGCGGCATGATCGGGAAGCCCGCAGCGTCGGCCGAGGTCCAATCCGCGGTGCGCAGCTTGTTCGAGCGCAGATCCCATTCGGCGGAGCCGAAGATGTTCCACGTGCCGTTCGTCTTGTACGAGTGATAGGTCTCCCACAGCAAGCAGCTGTCGGAATCGACGATCAACACGTGGAAGTCGCCATCGGGCTGCTGCGCCGGCGTCGTGTTGATGCCGCCCTCGACCAGTGGCGTCGCCGGAATCGGCAGCACCGGATCGTTCGTGCACGGCGAGACCACGGCGTGGCTCGCGTTGCCGCAATCGCTCTCCTCGGCGGGGTGCCAGTCGTAGTCGGCGGTGTCGACCGCGGCGTACTTGCCGGTCGGCCACTGGAACGCCTGCCCGTGCACCGCGTTGTACGGGATGCCGTAGTACTCGCTGCTCGTCGGATCGACGGTCTGGCCAAGGTCGAGGTGGAGGCGCCCCGAGCCGATCGTGGCGATGTAATCGGCTGAATGCGAATCGACCGGGAGCGCACCGATCTGGGTGTTGAAGATGTGGTTCGCCGGAAATACGGGGCAGTCCCCGATGATCGGGCTATCGCCGGCAGCGGGCGCATCCTGAAAGTTCAACGCGTCTTGCGGCGCCTCACCGCTGCTGCCCCCGCACGCCGCAGCGAGCGAGGCCACCCACATCATCCAGGTCCGCATCGGCGGTCAGTATGCACAAAAAGTTGCCCCCATGGATCCATCACTTTCATATGGGCTCACCAGGGGGCATCGACAGCTATGGCACTCATCGAGTTCGACGACGTCAATCACGCAAAGATTCTTGTCATTGGTGTGGGCGGAGGCGGCGGCAACGCAGTCAACACCATGATCAGCGGCAACCTCGACGGCGTCGAGTTCGTGGTCGCCAACACCGACATGCAGGCTCTCGAAGCCAACATGGCGCCGCATAAAATCCAGCTCGGCAACGCTCTGACCAAGGGTCTCGGCGCGGGCGCGAATCCAGACATCGGTCGCCGCTCGGCCGAGGAGAGCATGCAGAGCATCGCCGACCTCATCAGCGGCGCTGACATGGTGTTCGTCACGGCCGGCATGGGCGGTGGCACCGGCACCGGTGCGGCACCCGTGATCGCGCAGATCGCGCGAGACTGCGGTGCACTCACCGTCGGTGTCGTCACCAAGCCGTTCGGTTTCGAAGGCAAGAAGCGCGGCAAGCAAGCGGTCGAGGGCATCGAGCGCCTCGGCGCTGCGGTCGACACGCTGATCGTGATCCCGAACAACCGCCTGCTCGCGCTCGTCGGTACGCAGACCTCGATGGTCGAAGCGTTCCGCAAGGCCGATTCGGTGTTGCTCAACGCAGTCCAGGGCATCAGCGACCTGATGACCGTGCCCGGCCTCATCAACGTCGACTTCGCCGACGTTCGCACCATCATGTCGAACATGGGCCGCGCGCTCATGGGCACCGGCATCGGCGAGGGCAAGCGCCGAGCGACCGAGGCCGCCGAGATGGCGATCAGCTCGCCGCTGCTCGAGGATGTCTCGATCGAGGGTGCGACCGGCATCCTCATCAACATCACCGGTGGTCCGGATCTCACGCTGCACGAGGTCAACGAGGCCTCGACGCTGATCCAGAACGCCGCGCACGAAGATGCGAACATCATCTTCGGCTCGGTGATCGATCCGAACCTCACGGACGAAGTCCGCATCACGGTGATCGCGACCGGCTTCGACCGCGCCGCGAAGACCCAGATGATCGTCGACTCGGCGCCGATCCAGGCGGCGAAGGTCAAGGCGCACCAGCTCGCGATGCCCTACGACGTCTCGACCCAGGTGACGAAGGAATATCCGGCGCCGGTGATTCGCCCGGCCAAGGCGCAAGCGCAGCTCGCCGACGAGGCCGACATCCAGATCTCGTGGCCGCAATCCGAAGCGAGTGACCTCTACGAGGCGATCGACTCGCTCGATCCGATCCCGCAGGACAACTACTCGCAGCGGATGGCTTCCGGCTCGGGTCCGTCCACCCCGGTCGATGGCTCGCCACTCGTCCAGCCAAGCGAGCGCAAGCGCGCAGCATCGCGGCCGAGCATGAAGGCCGTGCTCACCGGCGAGATCGATACCGAGAGCGAGCTCGACGTGCCGACGTTCATCCGACGTCACTCGGCGACAAACATTTCGTAAGCTCCGCGAAACAGTCTTTTGACCCTCCCAGGGGCCCCGACGTCGGGGCCTCGAGTCGTTTCGGAGTAGGGTCCGCGCATGAAGAAATTCCTCATCGCATGCGCGCTCGTCGCCTTGACGGCGTCGGCCCAGGCCGACAACAAGACCAAGGTGAAGTGGTTCGGTCACGCGGCGTTCGAGATCGATCTGCCGAGCGGCAAGACGATCCTCGTCGATCCGTGGATCTCGAACCCGTCCAACCCGACCGGCAAGGATGACGCGAAGGCCGTAAAGGCCGACCTCATCCTCGTCACCCACGGTCACTTCGATCATGTCGGCGATGCGAATGACATCGCGAAGCGCACGAAGGCCCACCTCGTCTCGACGTTCGATCTCGGCAACGCGCTCGTCGCGAATGGCTTCCCGAAAGATCAGTACGGCATGGACACCGGCGGCAACTTCGGTGGCTCGATCGATCTCCTCGGCGGCGAAGTCACCGTGTCGTTCGTCCCCGCGATCCACTCGTCGGGCATCGGCGACAAGGGTGCCTTCGGCGGCAACCCGGGCGGCTTCGTGATCGCGGTCAAGAACGGCCCGACGATCTATCACACCGGTGACACCGACCTCTTCGGCGACATGGCGCTGATCGGCTCGCACTGGAAGGTCGATCTCATGCTGTCGTGCATCGGCGATCACTTCACGATGGGCCCGGATCGCGCGGCCGAGGCCGTCAAGCTCGTGCACCCGAAGCAGGTCGTGCCGATGCACTTCGGCACGTTCCCGATCCTCGTCGGCACCCCGGATGCGTTCGGCAAGGCGCTCAAGAAGACCGCGCCGGCCGCCAAGCTCACGGTGATGAAGATCGGCGAGACGATCACGCTCTAGTCTCGGTGTAGGCTGCGCGCGTGCTGGGATTCACCGCCGCGCGCATCTTGCTCGTCCTGCACACCGCGCTCGGTGTGTCGGCCGTCGCGGCAGGCACCCACCTCGTGATCTGGCTGCGCCGCTATCTCCGCGGTGCGGCAGGTCGGCGCCGCGCGGTCCTCAAGTTCGCCTGGATCTTCTTCGCGCTCCAGCTCTGCGCGTTCGTCGCCGGCAACTTGATGTACCCGACCTACAAGGTCGAGGTCCGCACCGCGTACCTCGAGAACGTGCCCGCGTTCACCGCGCAAGAAGAGCTCCACGCGAAGGCGGTGACGAACGTCGAAGCAAAGTTCGGTCAGGTGCTCGAGGCTCCGGCGACCGAAGATCTCGTCAAGCGCGCGGCGAAGGCGGCGCGGTTCTTCGACATCAAGGAGCACTGGATCGCGCTCGGCCTGTTCGTCTCCGGTGGGCTGCTGCTCTTACTCGTGATGTGGGATCCCTATCGCGACGGCATGGCGCTCGCGCCGATCGCGATGGGCTTCGCGATCCTCGCGTGCGGCACCGTCTGGCTCGGCGCGATCATCGGCGTGCTGACCGCGGCGTGGCGCGCGGTCTGATCTCGACAAAGGCAACGGCGGCGCGCGGCGACTGATTTGGCTGATAGAGGTTCGAGCGCTAGTTCGACCGCACGTCCTGTTCGCGAAGAGATCTTGATAGGCGTGGCTATCGATAGCGAGCATCGCCTCGACCAACGAACACGCGTCGTTGGTTCGCGATGCCGTGGCCGGTGCCCGATTCCTCGGTGTGGAGGGCTCGCTACCCGAGTGGCAAGCGAGCACTCCGAGTACGAGCATGCGAGCTGTCGTGGCGAAGTTGGCAGTCACGTCGCACGAGCGCAGATGCATCGCGCGAGTCGTCATCGCGCTGCTCGTCGCCCTAGCGATCAAGCCACGGGCGTCAGCAGGTCGCGCTTGACCGCGCGAACGAAGGCCCACGCGAAGATGAGGCCGATCACGCAGAGCGCGATGGTGATCGGCAGGACGTACCAGTAGTCGGCGGGATTCTCGTCGGTGATCAGCGCGTACGCGTCGCTCGGGATGCCGCGCGCGACGTAGAGGCCGAGCAGATCGATCTGGGTATCCGGGATCGTGGTGCCGTTGACGACGAAGCCGGCGGGCGAGCTGCCCTTGAGCGCGGCCCACGTGGTCTCGAAGTGGTGCGTGCTGGTCTCGAGGCGCGAGGGCGACCAGAGGTTCGCGGCCTGGAGTTTTGCGGTGACGGTCGCGAGATCGCCGGTGACGTCGAAGTGGATCGTGTGATCGGTGGGATCGCGCGAGGTGATGATCGCGACGCCTGCCTTGCCGAGCTCGGTCGCCCAGACGTCTTTGTTTGGTAGGCGCGAGTTGAACGTCGCGATCAGCACCGTGACGTTCGGATCGATCGTGTCGAACGCGACGCGATCGTCGGGCTGGAGCTCGAGCTGCTCGCCGGTCACGGTCGCGACCTTGCCGCCCGCGAACGCGGCGCGGACGGAGGTCGGTGGCGCGAACAGCGGGCGCGGATGATCCTTCGCGTAATCCACGAGCTGCGAAGAGAACGCGAGGTCACGCAGCGGACGCAAGCGGCCGGTGAAGTTGCCGAACGTGGGTGGATCCCATCCGTCGCCGGTGGTGACGATCCAGATCTTCTCGCCGGTCCCGCGCACCGGGACCACGCGGAGGCCGAGGCCCTTGTTGTTCGAGGCGCGGATCGAGTGCGCCATCGCGAGCTCGGCTGCCTCGATCTTGATGAAGCGATCGTTGCTGATCTTGCCGGCGGCGATGTCGGCGAGGGCGACCTTGTCGGGCGCGGTGGTCGCGCCCGCGAAGCGCCGATCGGGCGAGAGCTTGAGCAGGAAGAAGCCGCACAGGAACACCAGCCCGGCGGCCGTGATGATGCCGATGTGGGGCCGCTTGCGGGCCAGGCGGATGAGCTCGGGATCGATCGCATCCTTGGCGATCGGAGCTCCAGTGGGTGCGGGTTCGGCCATCGCGATCGTCATCGTACCGGTGATAACGACACCACGCCACACCGCCCGGTTGCGACGAAGATGGGCTAGGTTGCGATTGTCATGGTGGGGGGCGCGCCAAGTAGCCGCGACAAGCCGATGGGCATCGCGGAGGTCGTGCGCCTGGCCCACCGGAGCCTCGACCAGCTCGGCTTGCTCTGGCTGGAGGGCGAGGTCACCCAGGTCTCGCAACCGCCCTCGGGTCATCTATATTTCTCGCTGCGCGACGGCAGCGCCGTGCTCTCGGCGGTGATGTGGTCCCGCGACCTCGCGCGGTTGCGGTTCAAGATCGTACCGGGCCAGACCCTGCGGGTCCGCGGGCGACTCGAGGTCTACGAGCGCGACGGCAAGCTGCAGCTGTCCGCCGATTTCGCGGAGCCCGCGGGCCTCGGAGCAGCCGCGCTCGCACTCGAGCAGCTCAAGCAAAGGCTCGCGGCGGAGGGCATGTTCGCGCCCGAGAAGAAGCGGCCACTGCCGCGGTTCCCGCGCCGGATCGGGGTGGTGACCTCGCGCAATGGCGCCGCGATCCACGACATCATCCGCACGATCCAGCGCCGCTTGCCGACCCCGATCCTGATCGCGGATGCCGCGGTCCAGGGACCGAACGCGCCGGCGCAGCTCGTCAACGGGATGGGCATGCTGTATCGCGCCGGGGTCGACGTCATCATCATCGGCCGTGGCGGTGGCGCGGTCACCGATCTCTCGGCGTTCAACCACGAGCGGGTCGTGCGCACGATCTCGCGCTGTCCGATTCCGATCGTGAGCGCGGTCGGCCACGAGACGGATCTTTCGCTCGCGGATCTCGCGGCCGATGCGCGCGCGTCGACGCCGACCGCTGCGGCGGAGCTGTGCGTACAGGATGGGTTCGCGCTGCGCGAGCAGCTCGTCAAAGAACGGCGGCGGCTCGATCGCGAGGTCCGCCACATGCTGTCGCGGGCGCATCAGGATCTCGATCGCTGCAGCGAGGCGCTGCATGCGCGCGGCGAGCGCGTGCTCGCGAAGCATCGCCGCGACCTCGACGTGCTCGCTCACCAGCTCGCGGGCTTGCATCCGCGCGCGCAGCTGCTCACGCACCGGGCCGCGCTCGGCGAGCTCGAGCGCCGGCTCTCGGCGGCGCATCCTGGGCCGCGGCTCGCGCGCGCCAAGCAGGCGCTCGACTTGCTGATCTCGCGGCGCGAAGCCGCGATGCGTTCGCACTTCGATCAGCGCCACCGCAAGCTCGGCAAGCTCGGCGCCCAGATGGCAGCGCTCTCGCCTCTCGCGGTGCTCGATCGTGGCTACGCGATGGTCGCGAAGCAGGGTGAGATCATCCGCGATGCCGCCCAGGTCGCGGAGGGTGATACCCTCGAGGTCAGGGTCGCGCGTGGGGTGTTCGAGGTCGTCGTGAAAGGTCCAGCGAAGTGAGCCCGTCCAAGACGAAGCGGCCGGGTACGCGCTCGGGCAAGCCGAGGGCCGACAGCGTCGGGCCGACCGATGGATTCCGGACCGCGAAGAAGCGCTCGGCGAGCGAGCTGCCGGCGGATCTCGCGGACGCAGCCGAGGCGGCGCTCGACGATCTGCTCGCGGGTCCAGGCGATCGCTCGGTCAGCCTCTCGATCGATATCAGCGATATCAGCGATCTGGGCGAGGCCGACTTCTCGGACAGCACCGCAGGCACGGCCGGAGCCGCGATGCCGCCAGCGCTCGAGACCGCCAAGCCACGTGCGAAGCCACCGGGTCCGCCGCCCGGCGCGCCCAGAGCTCCGCTCCCCAAGCCGCAACCGGTGAGTCCTCCACCGCGCGAGGTTGCTCCACGCGAAGTCCCGCCACGCGAGGTCGCGCCCCGCGAGGTCGCCGCACGCGAAGTCCCGCCGCGCGAGGTTGCCGCACGCGAAGTCGCGCCACGCGAGGTCGCGCCACGCGAGGTCGCCGCACGCGAAGTCGCCCCACGCGAGGTCGCGCCACGCGAGGTCGCCGCACGCGAAGTCCCGCTCCGCGAAGTCGCCCCGCGCGAGGTCGCGCTGTCTGTCAGCGACGAGATCGAAGAGACCCACCTCGTCGAGGTGCCGCAGCTGCGCTTCGCGATCTACGAGCAAGCAGAGCACCTGCGCGCGGCACGCGATGCGATCGTGGCCGCAGGGCATCTCGCGATCGCGGGCGCCTCGGGCACGTCCGGAATCGCGAAGATCGCCGACGAGATCGTGACCGGTGTCGATGTCGTGCTCGTCACCCTACCGGGCGGCGAGGCGGTGATCGATATCGCGCTCGCGCAGGAGCCGCGGCGACCGATCGTGATCGCTTCGGTGACCGGTAAGCCGACCGATGGGATCCAGCGCGCCGTGCTCGCGGGCGCGGACCTCGCCACGACTCGACCGCACGACATCGAGGGCCTCGCACCGATCTTGCTCGCCGCGGCGCGGTTGCACACCGAGCGGCGCGCGGCGCAGAACGCGCGCGGTGCCGAGACCGTGATGCGCGCGAAGCTCGAGGAGCTCTCGGATCCAGATCTTCGCGGGCTCCAGCCACTCGAGACCTTCCAGCGCGTGCTCGAGCTCGAGTTCAAGCGCGCGCGCCGGTTCGAATATGCGCTCTCGGTCGCGCTGTTTGCCGTCGAGGTACCACCGCCACCACCGCCCGCCGGGATTCGCGGCATCTTGCGCGCGCGTGCCGGCAACGCGTTGATCCACACGATCCGCGACATCGATCTCGCGACCCAGCTCGATCACGAGCGCTTCCTCGTGCTCCTGCCGTACACCGATCTCACCGGTGCCGCGGGCCTGGGTCGTCGCGTGATCGCCGCGGTCGCGCAAGGCGATCCGGTGGTCTCGGGCGGACGCTCGTTCCTACCGCGCGTCGTCGGAGCGGTCGCGGGTGCGCGGCCCGGCCAGGAGCTCAGCTTCTCGAAGCTGATGAAGGAAGCGACCCTCGCACTCGCGCAAGCGCGCAGGGACGGCGCCGAGCTCGCCGTTCAGCCGACATGAAGCAGGCCGTGGTGATCGGTTGGCCGGTCGAGCACTCGAAGAGCCCGACGATGATGAATGCCGCGTTCGCCGCGTGCGGCATCACCGCCGAGATGATTCGCATCGCCGTTCCGCCCGAAGGCTTCGCGCAAGCGATCGCCGATCTCCGGGCCCGACCGATGCTCGGCGCGAGCGTGACCGTGCCGCACAAGCTCGCGGCGCACGCGCTGTGCGACGAGCTGTCGCCCGCGGCGCGCGCGATCGGCGCGGTCAACTGTCTCGCGCTCGAAGACACGACGCTCGTCGGTCACAACACCGATGCGCCGGGCTTCGTCGATGCCACGCTCGCCGCGGGCATGCACCTCGGTAATTCACGCGTCGTCTTGCTAGGGGCGGGTGGTGCGGCACGTGCGGTCGCATACGGATGTCGCGAAGCAGGCGCTCAGGTCGAGGTCGTCGCGCGGCAGCCAGAGAGCGTGACGTGGACGCGCGCTCGCCCCTGGAGTGCACTCGAGGCGCTGTTCACCGCGTCCGATCTCGTCGTCGATTGCACCTCGGCCGGCCTCGATCGCGAACGAGATGCCGAGCTCGTCGCCTCGCTACCGTTCGAGGCGCTTGCACATCGCGCGTGGGTTGCAACGCTCGTCTATCACGCAAAGACGATCTTCATCGAACGCGCGCAGGCGCTCGGTCATTCCACCCTCGATGGTCGCGCGATGCTCGTCCATCAAGGTGCACGCGCGTTCACGCTGTGGACGGGAGTTGCAGCCCCGATCGACGTGATGGCAGCGGCGTTATCGAGCACGCTACCTGCAGTTTGATTGCAGCACGGTGACCAACCCCTCGAAGTCTCGTGTCGCGAAGCTGGGCGCTGCCCTTGTCGTGTGCCTGGGATTCACAGGATCCCATGTCGCATGGGCCGATGACGCCCTGTTCCCGTTGGACCCGGACGACCCCGTGCCGAGCAAGATCGACACGTCGCTGGGCGGACCGCCTCGTGCCGACCTCTATGTCGAAGATCCCTACGCGCCTCATGAGACCTCGGGCTCCGAAGCGCGCCTCGGGACGGTGGTTGGCTACGTCTACGGCGAGCCCGATACCGTGCTCGCGATCGGTGCGTCGGTCGCCGGCGGCTATCGGTTCGGTCGGCTGACCCTCGAGTCCGAGCTCACGATGCTCGAGCTCCGTGGTCACGGCACGATCATGACGCCGCTCGGACCCGCGGATGGTGACATCGGCATCGGTCGTGGCGAACGGCTCTCCGCGATCGCGCGCTACGACGTCATCCGGCTCGACTCGCACGTGGTCGGCGCGAACTCGATGATGTCGATCTACGTGGAAGGCGGCCTGGGCACCGCGTGGAATCACTGGTCACAGCCCAGTTACAACGAAGCGCCGCGCACCGTTCCGAACGACACCAAGCAAGTCGAAGGTCAGTTTGGCTTCGGCATCACGCTCGATCATCGGCTGCAGGAACCGATCGGCTTTCCGCGCCGCATCGCGTGGTTTCTCGGCTGGCGAATGGCGCTCGCACCACATCAGGCGATGACCGGTACGCTGTGCCGAGGCATCACGTGCGACATCGTCACGTCGAAGGACGACACCAGCACGAGCTACGTCGACCGCTCGATGCTGTTCCAGTCGAGCCTCCAGTTTACGTTTTGAGCGCCCGGCCGCCTGCACGCTCGGCTTACTGGATAGGAGCGTTGTTGTTCGGCGAGAGGGTCGGCGGAGGCGGGACGCCGTTGCTCTTCATGGCCGGTTCGCTGCCAGATTTCGGGCCGTTGCACTGCACGTCGTCGACGCACTCGCCGTTCGAGGTCGAGCACTCCATGCGTACCGCCATGGCGTACTGCGGCGTGATCTCCTTGTCGTCCGTGACAGGAATCGTCTTACAACAGCAGGTCGGGGCCGTATCGGAGCCCTCGTTGACGAGCGCGCTTTCTTTTTTCGGTGCGGAGCCGCACGCGATGACGACGGTCGTGACAAAGAGCGAGGCCAAAACAATCCGCATGGCCAGGTCCTAACACGATCTGTATGCTCGCAGGATGTCGAAGGTCGCCGTCGTAGTCGTGTCGTCGCTGTTGGGCTTCTCGACGATCGCCACTGCCGAGAACGGACCGACGATGCGGTTCGGTCTCACGGGCGCGATCAGGAACGGCGATGCACCAGATAAATGGGAAGCCGGTCCCGCGATCGGGCTCGGGCTGCGCAGCGGTCCTTTCGTCGGCGAGATCGAATATGCGTATCTGAGCTTCTTCGATCCCGATACGGTCGGTGCGGGCGTGCAGCGCGTTGGCCTCTCGCTGCGCGCCGATGTGATCCGTTCGTTCGCAACGCACTGCTTGTTCCGCGGCGGTTGCACGCGCGCGCAATCCCTGTGGGTCGAAGGTGGCGCGGGCGAGCGCTTCGGGCAGTGGCAGCTCGATGCCTCGCACGTGACGCCGGTCGGCGATCATCAACCCGAAGCGCATCTCTCGGTCGGCATCGAAGTCGACAACCAGACTCGCCCGATGCGCAATGGCTTCCAGCTCGGCGTCCGCTTCGCGATCGCACCGCGCGGCAGCGATCAGAGCTCCGCGTGCAGGAGCACCGGCGGCTGCATGTCGACGACGGGAGACCTCTCGAACCACGGTGGTTACGCGACCTCGGTGCTCGTCGAGTGGATGTTCCTGTTCGGTCACTGATTCGAGCCCCGTGACATAATCGCGGCGTGCCCGGGGACTCCGACGACCGCGACCGCCGAGCGCCCCTGATTCCCGCGACGATCCAGATGCCACGGGGTGGCGCACTCTCACCGGAAGCGACGACGCCTCCGCCGATCGGCAAGACGCTCGTACCCGTGTCCGCGGATCATGTCGCGACGAGCGAGCCTCCCGCGATGCCGTCCGTGCATCGCTACGAGTACGGCGCCGAGATCGCGCGCGGCGGCATGGGCCGCGTGATCGAAGCGACCGATACCGTGCTGGGCCGGACCGTCGCGCTCAAAGAGGCGCTGTCGCTCGATCCCGATGTCGTGCGCAGGTTCGAGCGCGAGATCCGGATCACCGCGAGGCTCGAGCATCCGTCGATCGTGCCGGTCCACGATGCTGGCATCGCCGAGAATGGCTCGCCGTTCTACGTGATGCGCAAGATCGGCGGGCGCCCGCTCGAGGTCCTCGTCGCTCGGGCCACCGAGCTCTCGAGCCGGCTCGCGCTGCTCCCACACATCGTCGCCGCGGCGCACGCGATCGCGCACGCCCACGAACGCGGTGTCGTGCATCGCGATATCAAACCTTCGAACATCCTTGCGGGCGAGCTCGGCGAGACGATGGTGATCGACTGGGGCCTCGCGAAGGCGATCGACGAGCACGACGATCCGCAAACGATGAGGCCACCCGGCGCGCGCTCCGTGCTCGAAGATCAGGATCCGGATGTGATCAAGACCCGCGCCGGGATCGTGTTCGGCACGCCTGGGTTCATGGCGCCAGAGCAGTTGCGCGGGGCGGCGCCCGACGAGCGCTGCGATGTCTACGCGCTGGGCGCCACCCTCTATCACTCGCTCGCACGCAAGCCGCCGCACTACGCGAACCATGGTGGCGACATGATGCGCAAGGCGCTCGAAGGTCCGCCCGAAGCGCTGCGCGACCTCGTCCCTGGTGTACCGCCCGAGCTCGCGGCGATCGTCGACATGGCACTCGCGCACGATCGCAACATGCGCTACCCGAATGCGCGCGCCCTCGCGGACGATCTGCAGAGGTTTCTCACCGGTCAGCTCGTCGCCTCGCACCACTACTCGAACCGCGAGAAGCTGCGTCGCTGGGTGCACAGGAATCGCGCGCTCGTCACGGTGACCGGCGGAGCACTCGCGATGCTGATCTTCGTCGGCGCGTTCGCGATCAGCCGGATCGTCGCCGCCCGCGATCGGGCCGATGCCGAGGCCGTGCGCGCCCGCGAGGCGCAGCAGACCTCGGAGACACAAAAGAACCTCGCGATCGATCGGTTGAACCTGGTCACGATCTCCGAGGCGCGGACGCTCGCGCAGACCGAGGCGACGCGCGCGGTCGCACTCGTCAAGCCGCTCGTCACCACGGCGCGCTGGCGTGCGGTCCGGGATGTCGCTGCCGCCGCGCGCGCGCATGGGGTCGCGTTTGCGTTGCCCGCCTCGCCGCACACGCTGTCGCTCGAGCTCTCGCGCGATGGTCAGCGTGCGATCACCGCTGGCGATGACGGCTTGATCCGGATCTACGATCTCACTCGCAAGGAGCCGGTGCGCACGCTGTTCGATGCGCACGTCGCGACCCCCGCACGGTTTGGCGACGCCGAGCACACCATCGTGTTGTTCCGCGATACGCACGTCACGCTCGTCGATGTCGCCTCGGGTACGCATCGCGATGTCCAGGCTCCGACCCCGATCGAGCAGCTCCAGGTCGCGGGCCCGGTCGCGTACTACACCGATACGCAGAAGGAGCTGTGGAAGCTCGACCTCGCGGGCGTCGCACCGGTCAAGATCGCGGTCGACGAAGCGATCGAGCAGATCGTGCCCTCCCCCGATGGGCGCTGGGTGGCGCTCGCGGGTGCACAACACTTGTGGTTGATCGATCGCACGAGCACCCTGCCACCCGAGAGCATCACGGAGGGCGCGGTGCGGCAGCTCGCATGGCAGGCGGATGCGACGGAGCTCTCCGCACTGATCGACGAACAGGTCGTCGAGATCACGCTCCAGCCGACGCCCACGATCATCCATCGCTACATGGCGGGCTCGCTCTTCGCGATCGGGCTCACGCGAGGCCGGATGGTCGCGGCGAGTCCGAGTGGCGTCGTCTGGGTGCTGCGCCAGAATACGGTCGTGCGCGCGAGCGGCAGCGATTTTTCGCTCGGGCTTCATAACTCGCGCGGCGACACGATCGTCGCGGGTCGACCGAGCGGCTTCACGGTGCTCACCGATCAGGGGGACCTCGCGGTGACGAGCCCCTCGCCGCTGATCCATGTCGAGGCGTCGTCGCGGAGCTCGTTCGTCGTCGGTGCGGCCGCTGGCAAGGTGCTCGTGTGGGAGCTCGACGCGATGCTGCCGCAGGTGTTCGGCGACGAGGCGACCGTCGCGGCGGCGTTCGTCACCGGCGATCAAGTGGTCGCGACCTATGTCGCGAATCCCGCGCAATGGATCGATCTGAAGACCCACGAGGTCTCCGACCTCGGCCCGATCGCGGGCATCGCGCGGCTCGTACCAGCTCCTGATGGCCGGCGCGCGGTCGTGATCGACGGGATGCACCACGGACGGATCGTCGCGCCCGTGGGCGCGCCCGTCGACCTCGGCGACGATCTCGAAGCCGCGGCATTCCTCGATGACAAGCGGTTCGTCCTCGCGACCTCGGCGGGCAAGATCGCGATCGGGGACAAGGTGCTCGTACAGCGCGCTGGCGCAGTCACGGCACTCGCGACCGCCAGCGGCGGCTGGATCGCCGCCGGGTTCGCAGACCGATCGATCTGGCGCACGAACCTCTCGAGCCACACCGAGACTTCGCTCGCCGTCGAGCTCGCCGTCGAACGCGATGCGCTCGCCTTCGTCGGCGATGGGGATGTGGTCTACGGCGTCGGCACGGAGCTGCGCGTGTGGGCCGCGGATGGTACGAAATCGGTGATCGCGAAGCTCGGTCGCCCGATCGTGACGGTCGCGGCACTCGGGGATGGTCGGGTGCTCGCGATCGCTCTCGATGGCAGTGCGGCGATCGCCGACAAGCTACGACCAGGTGACGCCCTGCCGATCGCGTTGCCGCTGACGAACCCGTCGCTCGCCGTGGACGGTTCCTTGGTCGGCGCGCTCGCGATGAACGGAACGATCGAGCTGTACGATCCGGTGATCAACGAACGGTGGACGCTCGCGGAGCCCCGCGATCCCGAGATCCCGAATGCCGTCCAGACGCATCGCGCGTTCGTGCGCAGCGTGGCGCTCGCGCCCGATGGCCGGCGCCTGCTCGCGATCACCGCGAATCACCTACTGGTCTGGACGGTCGCGCTGCCGCCCTCCGTCTCGGCCACCGCCGCGTGGGCCGAGGCACTCTCGAACGCGACGGCGAGCGCGTCCGGGACCCTCGAATGGAAGCTCTAGTGCTACAACCACGTCGGTGATTCCGTTCCGTCTGTACGATTCGTGGCGCCATTCGAAGGTGGTGTTCGAGCCTCTGGTCCCTGGCCACGTCGGCATGTACGTGTGCGGCCCGACGACCTACGCCCCGGCTCACATCGGTCACGCGTACTCCGCGATCGCCTTCGAT
This sequence comes from Kofleriaceae bacterium, assembly GCA_025357755.1. Lineage (GTDB taxonomy): Bacteria > Myxococcota_A > Polyangia > Haliangiales > Haliangiaceae > JABFXX01. The sequence continues at coordinate 26,422 of JANXOP010000302.1, forward strand.
ACGGTCCGTCGCTGCCTCGAGTTCCTCGGCTGGCAGGTCAAGTACGTCCGCAACGTCACGGACATCGACGACAAGATCATCAACCGCGCGAACGAGCTCGGCGAGGATCCGTTCGCGTTGTCCGCGCGGTTTACGGCCGAGTACAACCGCGACATGGCGCGCTTCGGCGTGCACCCGCCCTCGGTCGAGCCGAAGGTCACCGAGCACATCTCGCAGATCATCGGCGTGATCTCGAAGCTGATCGCGAACGGCCTCGCGTACGACGTCGACGGCGACGTCTTTTACGAGGTCTCGAAGTTCGCGACATACGGCAAGCTCTCGGGCCAGACCCTCGACGATCTTCAAGAGGGTGCGCGCATCAGCGTCGACGAGCGCAAGCGTGCCGCGCCGGACTTCGCACTCTGGAAATCGGCGAAACCAGGCGAGCCGTCCTGGGAGTCGCCGTGGGGCAAGGGCCGCCCGGGCTGGCACATCGAGTGCTCCGCGATGACCGTGACGCATCTCGGCGAGACGTTCGACATCCACGCAGGCGGCAAGGACCTGATCTTTCCGCACCACGAAAACGAGATCGCGCAATCGCAGGGCGCCGACGGTCCGGACACGTTCGCGCACTACTGGATGCACAACGGATTCCTGAACTTCGAAGGCGTGAAGATGTCGAAGTCGCTCGGCAACGTCTTCAACTGCGAGCAGATCGCGGAGGCGGTCGGCGGTGAAGCGCTGCGCTTCTTCTGCGTCTCGCACCACTACCGGTCGCCCGTCGATTTCGAGGTTCAGGTGGTCTCGCAGGCGCCACCGGTCGTGCAGTTCCACAGCCTCGAAGCCGCGGATCGCAGCCTGGCGAAGTTCTACGAGACGTTGCAGCGGATCGACGCGTTCATCGCGCAAGGTGGCGATGCGGGCGAAGGGGCCGTGCTGCCCGAAGCCGAGAAGCTCGTTCCCGATGCCCACGCTGCGCTCGCCGACGATTTCAACACGCCCGTCACGATGGCGGCGCTGCACGCAGCGGCACAGCTCGCGAACCGGCTGCTCGACGAAGGTAAAGGCCTCGACAAGCAGGTACGGAGGCGCACGCTCGCGCGGCTCGGCAAGGATCTCCGCACGGTCGGTGGTGCGATCGGCATCTTCGAGAGCTCGCCCGCCGCTTACCTCGCCGAGCGTCGCGCGCGCCTGGTCAAGTTGAAGAGCATCGATGTCGCGCTCGTCGCGAGCAAGATCGCGGAGCGCACCGCCGCACGTGGCGCGAAGGACTGGAAGCGCGGCGACGAGCTCCGCGCCGAGCTCGCGGCGCTCGGGGTCGCGCTGCACGACGGCACGGGAGGCACCGACTGGTCGGTGCAGGATTAGCGTGGCCTCCGACGACAAGAAATCGACCTCCCTCGTCTTCCAGCACGGCGAGGCCGCGCTCGAGCGTCCGATGATCGCCACCGATCTCGATCGCGCAGGCAAGGGCCAGCTCGTCTACGTCGGCCGCGATGGCGAAGTGAAGAACCCGGCGGCGGTGCAGAAGCGCCAGATCGCGGCGTACGTCACGTTCGGTGGAATCACCGCGGCCGGCGTGGCGTTAGCTGCGACGAGCTTCCCCGTGCTGGTGCCATTCTATCTCGCGCTCGGCGGCCGGTTCCTCGGCACGGTGCGCGCGGTCAAGCGCGTGAACGAAGCGAGCGTCGCGCTCTCGAAGGGCGACTCCGTGCTCGGACGCGCGCTCGCCGAGCCGGTCACCCGTGCGTGGTGGGCGCCTGCGCGGGTGCGTGCGCTCGCCGAGCTTCGCGTCGCGATCGCGGATGCGCTCGAGGGTCACGGCGAGAAGGCGCTCGATCGCGTGCGACACGCGCGCGCGAAGCTCTCGCCGAGGCTGATCCAGCATCAGTTCTCGCACTACACCGAGATCAACTTGCTCACCGCTCTCGGGCGCACGAAGGAAGCGCGCGCGATCCTCGAGGCGCGAGGAGGGGTGCCGCAAGGCGAAGTGCTGAAGCTGTCGTACTGGATCGCGGAGATGCATCTGTGGGTCGCCGAGCCACCCGCGCGGCTCGATCTCGACGACGGCGAGCTGCACGATCGGATGCGTAAGGGGCTCTCGATGACGGCGGGTGCGGATCTATTGCTGCTGTGCTCGTGGGCGTATGCGTTCAAAGGCGAGCACGACGAAGCGCGCTTTGCGTGGCGCCAATCCAAGGAGCGCGAGGGCTCGCAGCGCCTCGAGATCTCGATGCCGAAGCTCGCGGCCTGGATGGAACAGTACCGAGCTCGGTATCCCGAGGTCGACGAGCCCGAACCCGATCCGATCGACGAGCTCTAGCGAGCTCTAGCGAGCTCTAGCGAGGCCCGGTTCGTCGCGTGGACGACCGAACGCTATTTCTCGTCGGCGTCTTCGCTGAGGTACGCGAGGATCACTTCGTCGAGACTCTTCTCGCTGATCAGGCCCTGACCGAAGCCTCGGCCTTCATCCTCGCGCGCCTTGCGGACTTTCGGAGCGGGGGTGCCTGGCGGCTTCGCGGGCGCGCCAACGATCACCGCCGGCCTCGTCATTACGACGTTGCCCGACGAGTGGGGACCCGTCGTGCTCGTGCTGTTCGTCGCGGTGCGGCTCGTGATCGGCGCGGTGAGATGCGGGGTCCGTGTCGGCGTCTGCGTGCGTCCACCGTCGGGCGCTTGCGGAATTCCATCGGAAGGCGGTGTCGTCGGTGCGCGAGGGATGCCATCGGACTGCGGCGTCCGTGCTTGCTGCTGCGGCACGCTCGGAACCGGTGGTGTCGAGGGTGCGCCCGTGCGCGCCGAGCCAGGCTGCGAGGTCTGCGCTTGGGTCGGCGCCCGGCGCGGCGGGGTCAGACCGGCGGGCACCGCGACGCGCCCGGTGAGCTCGCGCAGCGGCACGTTCTCTTGCGACGCGACATCACGGCGACGCATCGAGTACTGACCCGGACGTTCCGATCGCTCGCCCGGCGGCGGCTCGACGGACGGAGGAGCCGGCGCGTAGATCTCGATCGCTTCACTCTCGCCGCGATTGCGTTGCGCATCGGTTGGCAACGGCCGCGAAACCACCGCCGGCGGTGTGACCGCAGGACGCGACGGCGGACGCACCGCAGGCAACGTCGCCGCACCGTGGCTCGGAGGGCGGGACGGATTGGCCATCCGCGTCGATTGATGCTCGGGCGCCGCGCGCGGCGGGATGCCATCGCTCGGAATCGTCTGGTCGGGACCGATCGGCGAAGGGATGCCGTCCTCGTACGGATTGTCGACGGCGGTATCGCGCGGCGTGCGCAGCCGGCCGCTCTCGCCCGGCTCACCCCGCTCACCCGGCTCGTGCTTGATGATCTCGATCTCCGGCGACGAATCGATCGAGAGCGGCATCGACGTGCGGCTCTGCTGATTGCCAACGGTCGCCGTGCGGCCCGGAATCGGCGGCGGTGCGCTGCGCTGAGGAGGGACCGCGGGCGGGCGAAGGCCCGGGTTGGACGTCGCGGGTGCGTTCGCGGCCGGCTCGGAGTCCGGCGGCGGCATGCTGCGGAACTGCGAGCCCTTGCTCGTGCGATCCGCGGTCTGCGTCCGTGGCTTCGCGGTTTCTTGAGGCGGCGGGACGGTACTCTTGCGTTTGGCGCGCGCGGGCACGGGAGGCATCAGGTCGACCGGCGAGTCCGGCGGGCCACCCGGATCGGTCCCAGCACGGTCGATCGCATCCGGGGGTTCGACGCCCGGCTCGATCGTGATCTCTGGATCGGAGACCCGCAGGCCGGGAGTCGCGGCGACCTCGCGCGGCTCGAGCCCCTCGACGTTGGCGAGGTACACGTCGATCTTGTCGTCGAACGTGTGGATCTTGAGGTCCCGCAGCACCGCCTTGTGCTGGGACTGCATCAACGACTTGATCGCGTCTTCGGACGCGCTTCCGTCGTAGACCAGCTTTCTGGACGAGATGATCACGCCCTCGTGAAAGAGGTGCGTGAACAAATGGGGGCTCATGACACCCGAGTCCTCGGTCTGGACGTGAAAAACCAGACCTCGGTACCGGACGTTATGGTTGTACCCGAGGATGGGTGAGCGCTTGGCCACCGGGCTTACAAGGTACCACGTCGGGCCGGGCTTGTAATTCCGCCGCCAGGTTGGTACTCACACAAACTCGGGCTCCAATCCAGGAGCCGATTTGGAGGACCCCGTCTAGCGGGGTGAGCATATCTCGTGGCTATCAATGCGGAGTCCCAGTTCGTCGAGCTCGTCCGGTCGTGGCTTGTTTCGTTACCCCATGACCTGAAGATCGCGTTCGATGCGATGGACGACGAGAACCTGCCGCGCAGCACGCGCGAGCTGGCTACCGGCGTCGCAATGTACATTTGCTCCCCCAAGGAGTCGGTCCAGGGCAACGACGCGGTGGTCAGCTTTGCTGACGACGCGGTGCTGCTACGGCTCGCACTCCAGAAGGCGTTCGGCAAGGGTGAGGACGAGGACGCGTTCCGCGACCGTTTCCCCGAGCTGTTCGAGCACCTCGAAGCGAACCTCGCGCTCTGCAAGTCCTTGATGGGCGAGCTGATGTCGTGGCTCGAGTCGAAGGTCGGCACGCTGGCGGTGAAGACGGCCAGCTACAAGGGCAAGAAGCTCGCGATGTACCTCGACAACGAGGAAGCACGCGAGCAACTCGTCGACGATGGCTTGGTGTTCCGCACCGACTATCCCGTCGACGAGAAGACCATTGGCGACAAGCTCAAGAAGGCGACCACGATCATCGAAGCGATGAAGCGTGCTCGTGCCGATGAAGCTCGCGCCAAGGGCATCTCGGCGTAGCAGCTACCGAGCGGCTACAAATCGACGAGCTCGAAGCCGGTGAGCGGCTCCCCGAGAAATCGGGGCGCAAGCTCGTCGAGCCGCGAGGTATCGGTCGCGAAGCAGTCGAGCCGCCCCGCCGTGCTGCGCCGATTCGCGCCGCTCCCGAGCGCTTCTTTGGCCATCTCGGCCATCGCGCCCGCAGAATCGACGACGGCCACCTCGTGCTTCGCGAGCTCGTTCGCGACGCGATGGAGCACGTTTGCGAGCAGCGGATAGTGCGTGCACCCGAGGACGAGCGTGTCGATCGCGGGATCCTGGACGAACAGTTGCGTGAGGTAGCGCCGCGCGACGAGCATCGCGATGTCGTCGTCGGTCCAGCCCTCTTCGGCGAGCGGCACGAGCAAGGGACATGCGAGCTGCGTGAGCTTCGCGGCCGGGTCGCGTGCCGCGATCGCGCGACCGTAGGCATTCGAGCGCACGGTCCCGAGCGTGCCGATCACGCCGATGTGACCGTGCTTGGTCGCCGCGAGGGCGCTCGTCGCGCCGGGCTCGACCGCGCCGATCACCGGCACGCGCGTCGCTTCCTGGAGCGCCGGCAGGGCGTTCGCAGACGCCGTGTTACAGGCGATCAGCACCATCTTGACGCCGCGATCGAGCAAGAATTGCTGGCAACCGAGCGAGTATTTCTCGACCGTGCGCGGGCTCTTACTTCCATAAGGAACGCGCGCGGTGTCGCCGAGATAAACGATGTCTTCACCGGGCAGCGCCGTGCGAAGAGCTCTCACGACTGTGAGTCCGCCCACACCGGAATCGAACACCCCGATCGGGTGACGCTTCGTCATAGGATTTGTGCCCTTCTCCGACGAAGAGAGGGTTCTATAAGACGACGTCGACTCTTGCCCCATGGCGTCTCCGGATTGCGACTGACTGTCACAGCCGGCAAGTGAACTTGCCATGAAGCGAGCGACATTCGCTACGGAAACGCGTCAGCGACGCGAACGCTTCCGCGATGTTTTAGAGGCGGATCGACGGGACTTGCGCCCTTCGAATGCCCACAAAAGATCGAGGAAGGTCGCGGGCTTCTGGGAGAGTCCCGCGTAAAACTGCGTGATGCCGGGCATGCAAAGCTCGGCTTCAGGCAGCTGATGCTCGGTAATACGACCCTGCATTAGCGCGAGCCCAATGAGCACGATCGGGACCAAGATCCGAAGCAGCGTTCTCCGACGGAGATTTCGCACGTAACGTCCATTCGTATGTGCGGGTAGTCTCGTGATAGAGGTTCCACGCCGTGTCGTCCGAGCAGACCGCAGTCGACCGAATTAGCGGCCTCGTAGAGGCAGATCCCGTCGTCATCGTCGAGGTGGCTGGGGCGATCTCATCCGAGGGCCGCGTCCCGCCCGAGGGCATCACGCGTGCCGCGCAGGACCACGTAGGACGCCTCGTCGACGCCGACAAGGTGCATCTCCGCGCGGCGGTCGAGACCACCCTCATGGGCAGGGATATCGATGTAGCGCTCGAGTGGCTGCAGCAGGTCGGCGCGATGAAGGTGCTGTTCCCGGAGCTCGAGGCGACGGTCGACCTGACCCAGGAAAATGACCGTCAGCACAAGGATGTGTGGGCTCACACCAAGCAGGTCGTGAAACAGACCGTGCGGCGCCCGCTTGTCCGCTGGGCCGCGCTGCTCCACGATATCGGCAAGGTTCCGACCCGCACGTTCACCGAGGCAGGCGTGCACTTCCATGGTCACGCCGAGGTCGGCGCGCGGATGTTCGACAAGATCCATGGGCGCTTTGCCTTCGCGCGCGACGAGCGTCAGACCATCCGCTTCCTCGTGAAGCACCACCTGCGCACGAACCAGTACAGCCTGCAGTGGTCGGACTCGGCGGTGCGTCGCTTCCACCGCGAGATGGGGCCGCACATGACGGACCTCCTGGATCTGTCACGCGCCGACATCACGTCGAAGCGCCCGGGCCGCCGCAAGTCGCTGCTCGAGCAAATCTCGGCGCTCCACGATCGTGTCGAGATCCTCGTCGAGGCAGATGCGAAGCTGCCGCCACTACCGGGAGGCGTCGGGACCGCGATCATGGACGCGTTCGAGATCGCGCCGAGCCGCCTGATCGGCGATCTGAAGCGCCTGCTCGAGGCGGCGATCACGCGCGGCGAGCTCGAGCCGCGCCGCGAAGACGGCTACTACGTGACGTTCCTCGCGCGCGAGAACCTCGTGCCGAATGTCGCCGAGGAGCTACGCGCGAAGATAGCCTCCGGCGTGATGTTCGAAGACAGCGACGAAGGCGCGCACAAGGGCGTCGACCCCGAGGACGATTCGCCGGGCGTGCTGTCCTGTGGTCACGATCCCGAGAATGATCCGTGCCTGCATCGCGACGTCGATCCTCAGGACGTTCGTCGCTAGCAAGCGTCAGAGACTACGCTTCGGCGACACGACCGCGGACGCGACGAGCAAGCCGCACGCGATAGCGAGTGCGACGACGAACATCGCGAACAAGGTCTCGACACCCGACATCGTGTCCTTGTCGAGCAGCGATGTCATGCCGCGAAAGCCGAGGCTTCCCGGCACGAGCAGGAACACCGCGGGCACCTGGAGGACCTGAGCCGGCCGGTTGAGGTACCGCGCGTAGAGGTTCGAGAGGACGCCGAGGGCGAAGGCGCCGACGAGCACGCCCATCTGATTACCGAGCCAGATCGTGCCGAGACGGCTGCCGACGTAACCGGTCACGCATGCCACGATGATCCAGCCGATCTGCTTCCACTTCGCCTGGACCACGACCGCGACGCCGAACGACGCGACGCCGAGCGCCACCCATTGCGCCCACTCCGGCAGCGGCACGGGAGCGTTGCCTCGGACGTGCACGATCGCGTGGGCGAGCTGTTCGCCGAGCGCGACCCCGACGACGAGCTCGAGCAAGACGATGACCGCGGCGACGAGCCGCGCGGTGCCAGAGATCAATTGCCTGGTCGCGAGCTCGCTCATCGCGATCGTGAGCGACATGCCGGGCAACAAGATGATCAACGCGGCGACCGTGACGAGCGACGGATCGATCGCGGGCCAGAAGTGCGAGCCCACCGAGGCCGCGAACGCCGCGAAGGCCGCCGAGACGAGCTCGAGCACGCGCGCTTGGTCGATCGAGCGTGCGAGGTACTGGGTGAGGAACCCGAGGACGAGACCGATCGCGCCCGCCGCCGCGACGTCCTCGATCCCACCACCGAAGAACACCGCGAGAGAGGCGGCCGTGACGCCACCCATCAAGGTGCCGACCGGTCGGTTGAACTGCGACGCCGAAACGACGATCTTCTCGAGCTCGATCACGCCATCGGCCGGCGAGAGACGATGTGCGGCGACGTCTTCGGCGAGCTGATCGACCAGCGCGAGCTTGCCCATATCGAGCTCACCGGCTTCGACTCGCATCATTCGGGTCTTGAGCTCGGTCGGCCGGCCAAAGCTCATGATGATGGTGGTCGGCGTCGTGAACAGCTCGGCGTCGAGGCCGAGCCGGTCGCAGCAGTTCTTGAGGCCCTGCTCCAGGCGGTGCGCGGGGTCCCGTAGCGGTGCAGCGTTCGGCCCAAGGCCAGCACGAAGCCAACGGCGGACTCGTCCATTACGGCTGCAGAATATGGGGCGGCGCCCGAAAACACGAACGCCCGGGCGGCAACCCAGGCGTTCGCGCGGTCCGAAGACCCTAACTAATTAGTTTAATTGGCAGTTCGTCGGAATTAAGTAGGTAGCGACGAACCCACGTGAGGCGGCAACCTCAGCGCGAACCCCACTGAAGCAACTACCGCGCCATCGCGACCCACCCTCACGCAATGGCTTGTTTTCGTGGAACTCCCGTGTTAACGAGGCTATCGAATCCCGCTCCAAGCGAGCCCGATATGCGACATCCGTGTCGCGCGGCTCCGGAGCATACGCAACGAATTGCAGAGCGGCTCTAAATGCAAAACATGTTGGTGGTGAACGCCGAGGGCCCCGAGACCCGTGTTGGGGTTATCGAGGAAGGCTCTCTGGCCGAGTTTTTTGTCGAGCGCAAACGCGAGCGCGGCATGGTCGGCAACATCTATCGCGGCAAGGTCTCGCGAGTGTTGCCCGGTATGCAGGCAGCGTTCGTTGATCTCGGCCCCAAGGTCGAGCGCGCGGCGTTCCTCTACGTCGCGGACATTCTCGGCGGTGATTCCGCGAGCCTGTTCGAAGACAGCGAGACCGACGATTCGGGAGACGAGTCGCCCGAGGGTGCCGCGTCGCGGATCGCGCGCTCGCGCAAGCAACTCGCGAATCGCAAGATCGAAGAGCTGATCCGGCCTGGCCAGAACGTGCTGTGCCAGGTGACCAAGGATCCGATCGCGCTCAAGGGCGCGCGGGTCACGGGCTACCTGTCGCTCCCGGGGCGCTACTCGGTGTTCATGCCGCACGTCGCGCAGATCGGCGTGTCCAAGCGCATCGGCTCCGATAAAGAACGCCGCCGCCTGCGCGACATCGTCAACGCGGCGCGGCCCAAGGGCACCGGCTTCATCGTCCGGACCGCCGCCGAAGACGCGAACGATCAGGAGATGCGCGACGACGTCGACTTCCTCGCGCGCCTCTGGGGCGAGATCGAGCGTCGCGAAGAAGGCATGACCGGGCCCGGCCTGGTCTACGCCGACTTCGATCTCGCGCTGCGCTGCGTGCGCGATCTCATGCGCGAGGACACCTCCGAGATCGTCATCGACGACGAGGAAGAGTACGAGCGCGTTCGCAAGTTCACGATGGCGTTCCTGCCGCGCTTCACCGAGCGCGTGAAGAAGTACGACCACCGTCGCCCGATCTTCGACCACTACCATATCGAGCCCGCGCTACGCCAAGCGGTCGCGCGCCGCGTGCCGCTGCACAGCGGCGGTTCGCTCGTGATCGATCAGGGCGAAGCGCTCACCGCGATCGATATCAACACCGGCTCGTTCACGAACACCGGCTCGGGCAACCTCGAGGATACGGTCACGGCGAACAACCTCGAAGCCTGCGAGGAAGTGGCGCGTCAGCTCCGGCTGCGCAACATCGGCGGCATCATCGTCATCGACTTCGTCGACATGGAGAAGGAGAACAACCGCCGCAAGGTGTGGGACGCTTTCCAGAAAGCGCTGTCACGCGACCGTTCGCGCACGAACGTCACGAAGATCAGCGAGCTCGGGCTCGTCGAGATGACGCGCAAGCGCACGCGTGAATCACTCGTACAGTTGCTCACCGAGCCGTGCCCGACCTGCGAAGGCTCGGGCGTGGTGAAGTCGGTGGTCACCGTCGCGTACGAGATCCTCCGCGAAGTTCGGCGTAGTGGCATGACCGTCGAGAACGACAAGGTCGAGCTCGAGTGCGCGCCGCGCGTCGCCGAGATCCTGCAGCGCCAGGAGCGCGACTATCTCGATCTGCTCGAGAAGCGGTTCCAGAAGCTGATCACCGTGGTCGGCCAGAAGGGCTGGAAGCCGGAGCAGTTCCGGGTTGCCGGCAAGATGTCGACCGAGATCGCCGCCGAGGCCGCGGCCGAAGCCGCGCCGCTCGCGCCGCGCTACACGGCCAGCCCGAGCGGCGGAAACCGCGGTGGTGGGGATCGTGGTGGCAGCGGCGGTGGCAGTGCGGCGGGCGGTGGCGGTGGCAGTGGCAGTGGCGGTGGCGGCGGCGGTGGTGGCGCGCCCGGCGGACGTCGTCGTCGTCGCGGTGGCCGCGGTCGCGATCGCGCCAGCGCCTAGCTCCCGCGCAGCTCGCGCAGCGCTTCGGTCATGATCTGCGTGGCGTAACACCAACATCCGCACGGCACTAACTAGATCGTGACGACATCTCGCCACGCGCGAACAGGTGCTCAGGTGCGGTCCGGTCGAGTAGGCTAGCGCCGTGACCACCCGCCACGTCATCAAGATAGCGCGCGAGCAGTACAAGTTCTCGTGTGCACACATGACCGTGTTTCCGGACGGCACCAAAGAACGGTTGCACGGTCACAACTACTCGATCGCGGTGGACCTCGAGGTGAACTCGATCGAGCTCGCGAAGATGATCCCGTTCCAGGTCCTCAAGCAGGCGCTCGCCGAGCTGTGCGCCACGTTCAAGGAGCACGTGCTGATCGCGACGAACAATCCGCACTTCGTGATGAAGACCGAGCAGCCCGAGCTCGAGTTCACGCTGTGCGGCGAGCGCTACGTGCTGCCGCGTGGTGATGCGCTGCTGCTACCGCTCGACAACATCACCGCGGAGAGTCTCGCGGCGCATGTCGCAGAGCTGCTCGCACCCAAGCTGCGAGGACCGACGACGTTGGCGCTCGAAGTGACGGTCGAAGAGAGTCCCGGTCAGGGCGCGTCGACGACGATCTCGCTGAGCTCGCCGAGCTAGTAGCTGACACAGGCGGTTCAGAAGCTGCCAGAGGAGATCTCGAAGTTCAATCGCGGCGACCGCGAGCAGGTCACCCGCGCGATTCGGCTCCTCACGACAAGTACGCCGACCTTCCTGCGCGCGTAAAAAAGCTCGAGGAGCAATCAACTCCTCGAGCCAAACGCCGCACGCGCGCCAGCTAGCGGCGCAGAGCGAGGCGAGCGAGCACGAGGCAGACGACTGCGTTGATCGCGAGCCAGAGCGATGCGGCGACCGGCACGTAGTGCAGCGTCATCATCGGCACCACCGCGAAGAACGCGAGGTGCGCGGCGACACCGACCGCGAGACCCGCAAGCGGCGCGCGGAGCTTCGGCATGCCGTACCCGATCGCGAGCGCCGCGAGCGGGATCAGCGCGCTGAAGAACAGCACGTTGCCGTGCCCGTTCACGCCGAGCAGCGAGAGGTCCCACGAAGGCAGACCGTGCGTGAGCGCGTGGATGACCGGCAGCGACGACAGCGAGGGTGCGAGGTACGGGAGGAAGAACAGGCCCGAGGCACCGACGCCCACGCCGGCGAGGTAGCCGAGGCCGAGCTTGGTGCCGAGCCCCTTGCGGCGTGCCGAGGCGGCGATCGCCGCGGCGAGGAGGAGACCGAGGCCAAACTGCGCGCCACCGGTCTCGCCGCGTGCCTTCTTGATCGCGGCGGGCGCATCGATGATGCCGGCGCCGTACTTGTCGGTCGTGTAGGTCTGGTTGGACGGCTTGCGTGCGCTCGCCTTCAAGATCGCTTCGACCTTGTCGGGGTTCGTGATGCCTTCACCGACGATGAGTGCGGCGACGCCCGCGGCATGAGGCGACGCCATCGAGGTGCCCATGAACGTGAAGTAGCCATCCTGGCTGGGGTCGCCGATCTTGATGGTGTTCTGGAGCACGCCGTCCGGCATGCCGTCGTTGTTCTGATCGACGCGGGTGTTGCCACCCGGCGCCGCGATGTCGATGTCCTTGCCGTAGTTCGAGTAGAACGTGACGCTCTCGTCGAACTGAGTCGCCGAGACCGCGACCGCGCCGGGATAGGCGGCCGGGTAGCCGACCTTGCCGCGCGATTCGTTGCCCGCAGCGCAGATGATCGTGACGCCCTTGCCATGGGCGTACGCGACCGCTTTCTTCAGCACGTTCGAGGGAAACGCGCCGCCGAGCGACATGTTGATGACCTTCGCGCCGTGATCCGCGGCGTACCGGATCGCGTCGCCGATGCCCGCGACCGAGCCCGAGCCGCCGGCCGAGAGCACCTTGAGCGGCATGATCTTGACGTCGAGCGCGACGCCCGAGACGCCGATGCCGTTGTTCGTCGCTTGCGCGATCGTGCCGGTGACGTGCGAGCCGTGACCATGATCATCGCTCGCGTGGGTGGTGTTACCGACGAAGTCGTACGGGTCGACGAACGTGAGACCGGCGAGGTCGGGGAGCTGGTGGAACTTGCCGTAGTTCTCGTACGCGACGCCGGTATCGAGGACCGCCACGATCACGCCGTTGCCGGTGCCGAGCTTCCACGCCTCGGGCATCCCGATCTGACGGAGGTGCCACTGGAACTTGTAGTCCGGATCGTTCGGGAAGCCGGGCTCCGCGGGCGTCGGCGCCGGCGTCACTTCGGTCATCTCGCTCGGATCGAGCTTCATGTAGGAATCGGGCTCTGCGATCTCGACGAGCGGGTTCGCCGCGAGAAGCGCGATGGTCGATGCTTCATTCGCGGCATCGACATGTGCGCGGAAGAGCTTGGTCGCGGCGGCGGTCGAATCGACGAGCGCGAGCTTCACGTGAGCCTGGGCTTCGAGCGCCGCGATCTGCTCGGGCGTCGCGTCGTCCACGAGATCGACCAGGATGTCGTCCGGATCCATGGCGAGCATCGCCTCTGGATCGGTCGCTCTGATCTGCGCTTCCTTCGTGGATTCCGGTTCGCGGAACTTCCACCAGATGATCACGAGTGCCGCGATCACTAACAGCCATACGATGCGCGAAAAGCCGCTCTTGCGTGGCGGTTGCTGCTCGTCGTCCATACGACAAGTATAGGGCTTAAATCAGAATTCGCTCGTCAGACGGAGTGTCGTCCTCGCCGAGCAAAAGTTGGTTATCGATCTCGCGATCTTCGGCCAACGCTTCGAGATAGCTCTTGATTTCGGGAACTGCCCCGACGATCCGGTCGACGTACTCGCGGGCGAGAAACAACACCGTGGCGGCCTTGGGCGCCACGACGGTCGCGGTCGTAGGAGCCTTTCGGAGGATCGAGATTTCGCCGAACACGTCGCCGATCCGCAGCCCACCGAGCGGTACGGTATCGAGCGCGCTCTGGCGCGAGACATCGAGCTCGCCCGAGAGCACGACGAACAACCCGCGACCCGCTTCCCCTTCGTGGATGATCACGGTGCCGGCCGCGACGTCGTGGCTCGTGAATCGGCGCAGGAGGTCGCGCTGCTGGAGCCGATTGAACGGCTTGAACAGCGCCGAGGTCGCCATCAAGTTGCCGAGCAAGCGCTCGCGCGTGAAGCCGTGGAGTGCCTCGGCAACGGGGCCGAGCTCGTCGGCGAGGGCCGCGAGCGATTGCCGGCCGACCTCGAGAAGGTCGACCTCGGTGACCGTCGCAACGCTCGCCGTGCGCGGCTGCGCCGACAGCAGCGCCATCTCGCCGAACACCGCATTCTCGCCGAGCCGCGCGAGCTCGGTCTGGCGGCCAAGCCCGTCGGTCGCGAACACCCGCAGATCGCCGGTCGCGACGAAGAAGAACGAAGTCCCGGCTTCGCCCTCGCGCACCACGAAGGAGTCTGCCGGCAGGCGTCTGAGTACGAGCGTGCCCAGGACGCGCCGAAACGCAGCCTCCGACATCGCCGAGAGCAGCGGAATTGGATGCAGCGCCTCGGGAAATTCGATCGTGTCCGTGCAGTGCTCGGCGCGCGCGAGGGCGAGGGTGACCGCATCGGGTGGTGCTGGGAGGCGAACATCGGGAACCGAAACTGGTTCGCTATCGGGTGGCAACGCGATCCGCGTCGCTGCCTTGCCGAGCCGATCGCTCTCGCTGCCATACGTGACGACGAGCGCCGCGATCAGATCACTCGAATCGGCGCCGTGGGCCTCGAGCACGCGAGCACACACGAGCGCCGCGAGCGGATGCCCCGCCCGCAGGCAGTACCAAGCCGTCGCGCGATAGATGTTGGCGGCGCGCGCATCGCCGAGTGCGAGGGCCGCATCGGCGACGCGGATGCGCGCGTCGTAGTCGAGTGGTGCCGCGGCGACGATCGCGTCATAGAGCCGGAGTGCAGCGAGGTGTTGCCCTTGCGCGAACAACGTCGCAGCGCTGCGCTTCACGTCCCCGAGGCTCACCATGCGCCAACGGTAATGTATAGTGCGGGTCTCGTTCGGGGGATCCGTGAAGAAATGCGCTAGCTGCACCAAGGACCTGCCGGACGCCGCACTACATTGCGTGTTCTGCGGTGCGAAACAACCGCCGGCGCCTGCCGTGCAAGGTGGCCTCGCGAAGACCGCGTTCGGCTATTCGAACGAGATGATGGAGCAGCTCAAGGGCGCGCAACCCGGCGTGCCTCCCCAGCGGCAACAAGCGCCGTCGCAACCGCCGTCGCAAGCCCCGCGTCCCCACTCGCCGTCGCAACCGCCGTACTCCGGGCTCGCGCCTGTCGCAGCACCGAATGCCGCGACGGTGTTCGTCACGGGAGGCCCGCCGGCGCAGCCACCGCAACCCGCGAATCAGGCCGGCGCATACAACATCCCGCCGCCACCGCAGCAACCGGTCAATCAAGCCGCGTTCATGCAGACCGCCGTCGCGGCACCCGAGCCTTATCGGCCGTCGCAACCGCTGCCGAATCTCCAACCCCCGGGCTCACCCGGCCAACCCGGCATGGGCATCCAGGGTCCGCCAGGAAGTTTCACGCAGGCGGTGCCCCCGCCGTATCAAGGCGGTCAACGTCCCGGGCAAGCCGCACCCGCCGGGCGTCCGGTCGAGCCGTGGAAGCACGCGTTACCGCTGCTCATGATCATCTGGGGCGCGGCTGCGCTCGTCGCGTGGGCAGCGCCCGTGCACATCAGCCCGTTGCACTTCGCGTGGGAAGGCCTGAAGGAGGCGCCCGGCACGCTCAAGATCCTCGCGCTCCTGCCGCCCGCGATCGGCCTGCTCGGCGTGGTGCTCGGCTTGATCCCGATGGCCATGTTGCCGCGCGGTATCCTCGCGACGTTGATCGGGGCCGCGGGCTTCGTGGTCCCGGTCGTGATGAGCGGCGCGCTTCCCGATTGGCACCTGCTCGCGCCGATCGTCGGCGTCGCGATGATCGTGCCCGGCCTCGTCGTGCGCAGCCGCTACGTCGACTCGCTCTTCGCGCGCTTGCTCGTGACGTTCGGCGTGATCGCCGTGCTCGTGCCTTTCGTGATCCCGGAGCATGGCGAGATTCCGCTGATCATGTTGTTCAAGTCGCTGATCGACGGCCACATGCACGGCCAGCAGCTCTTGATCGTCGCGATGGTCGTCTTCGTGTTGTTGCACTTCATCGTGTGGCTGCCCGGGCCCTCGACGGCCGGCTCGGCGCTGTTCGCGTGGGCGTGGATGCTCGCGCCCGCGATCATCTTCGGCTTCTCGATCAGCGAGCACCTCGACCAGCTCGCCGAGATCGCGAAGACGAACCCGGCCGCGCTCGTCGCGTGGGTGCCCGCGAGCACCTTCATCATCTTCGCGGGCTACGGACTCGCGTCCGTGTTCGGCAAACAACTCGAGTAGTCGTGGGTCTTCGTCGCGAAGTCGTGATCGGCAAGACCGTCCTGGGGCGGGCGCTCACGGCGATTCACTTCACGCCGCCTGGTTACGCCAAGCCTCGGCCGCCCGCGGTCTTGTTCGGCGCGATTCACGGCGACGAGCCCGTGAGCCAGCTGATGATGGAGCGGCTCGCCGAGGAGCTGGTCGAGCGGCCCCCGGGGCGCGACACGTGGATCGTGCCGGTCGTCAATCTCGACGGTTTGCTCGCGGGGACCCGCAACAACGCGAACGACATCGATCTGAACCGCAACTTCGCCTGTCCGAGCTGGGGCGAGCATCGCCGACCGGGCTACAACCCGGGCGCCGCGGCCGAAGATCAGCCCGAGACACAGGCGCTGTCCTCGTTGATCGATCGCGTCGGCGCGGAGCGGCTGATCGCGTGTCATGCGACGTATCGGATGGTCAACTGGGACGGCCGCGGCGAGCAGCTCGCGCACGAGATGTCGGCGCTGTGCGGCTATCCGGTCGAGCACGACATGGGCTATCCGTGCCCCGGTTCATTCGGCACCAAGTATGGCGTCCAGGCCGGGCTCGAGGTCATCACGCTCGAATCGCCATACTTGCTCGCCGACGACGCGGGCTGGCTGGAAGTTCGATCAGCGCTGCGTTGGTGCGTCGATCTGCCAGCGTAAGTTTCGGGCGCGACGCCCCGACGGCAATTGACGAACCTGTGACCGGTTGTCACACTGCGAGCGATGAGGGCCCCGTGGTGGCAAGGCCTGGATCTACGCGTGCTCCGGCACGTTCGTGGAGTGCTGCGCCGCCGTGGCCTCGAACTGACGCTGGTCGAGCATCGACCCGGCGATGCCGGCGCGTTCGCGGCGCTCGACGGTGACACCCCGAACGGTGCGGGCCTGGCCGTGATCGGGCCGGAGCTGTCCGCGCCCGAGGTCGGCTTGATCGAGCACATGCTCGGTGAAGCGGCGCTCGATGTCGGCCTCGCACTGCGCGATCGCGACGAGGAGCCAGAGCTCGAGGCTGGCAAGCGCGTGCGCTACGCCGGCATCCTCGGCGCCGCGCCGAACATGCAGGCGTTGTATTCGCTGATCGAGCGGGTCGCGCCGACCGATTCGACCGTCTTGATCCAGGGCGAGAACGGCACCGGCAAGGAGCTCGTCGCGCGCGCGATCCACACGCGTTCGCTGCGCAGCGGACATCGCTTCGTCGTCACGAACTGCTCGGCATTCAATGACAACCTGCTCGACTCCGAGCTCTTCGGGCACAAGCGCGGCGCGTTCACGGGCGCGGTCTCCGACAAGGCGGGGTTGTTCGAGACCGCGGACCTCGGCACGTTCTTCCTCGACGAGATCGGTGACATGTCGCCGACGCTACAAGTCAAGGTGCTGAGGGTGCTGCAAGAGGGCACGTTCCATCGCGTCGGAGATACCGAGACCCGCAAGGTCGATGTCCGGATCATCGCCGCGACGAATCGCGATCTGACCGCGATGGTGCGCGAGGGTTCGTACCGCGAGGATCTGTTTTATCGGATCAACGTGATCAACGTGACGCTGCCCGCACTCCGGGAGAGGCGCGGAGATGTCGCGCTGCTCGTCGAGGCGTTCCTCTCGCGTCAGAGCACGCAGGCCAAGGCGCGCGGAAAGAAGCTGTCGGCGGAGTGCATGCAGCGGCTGCTCGAGTATCCGTGGCCCGGCAACGTGCGCGAGCTCGAGAACGAGATCGAGCGCCTCGTCGTCCTCTCGGGCAACGATCCGGTGATCGCGGAATCGCTGCTCTCCCCGCGCATTCGCACGTACACGCCCGACCCCGACGCGATCGCCGATGGCGATGTCGATTCGCTTCCCGCTGCGGTCGAGGCGCTCGAGCGCAAGATGATCAGCGCCGCGATGCGGCGACACAGCGGCAACAAGACCCGCGCCGCGGAGGAGCTCAAGGTCTCGCGGCGGAACCTGATCCGGCTCGTCCAGAAGTACGAGCTCGAGTAGCTAGCAGGGGCAGCCGATGAACGGGACCTCGTAGGTCGCGAGCGTCTCCATCTCGGCGCTGTAGAACGCATGCGTGGGCGCGAGCCAACCGCTACCTAGCAGCTCCGGCACGCCATCACCATCGAGATCCACGAGCGCGTCGATCTCGCTGAGGTTGTCGCTCTTCATCTCGCTCATCGTGATGAGGCCGTCGCCAGCGACGCGGTAGAGCCCGTAGAAGTTTAGATCGGGGCCGCCGCACGAAAACTCCGCGCTGACATGCACCGCGATCCAGTCGGCGTGCGTGCGTGGATCGCTCATCACGATCGAGTGGACCTCCGCCGACTCCTTCCACAACTTCTCGAGAGCGGGCTGGGTCGAATCGGCCGCCATCGTCTGGTCGTGCACGAACGCCGCGCGCACGTCTCGCGCGACCGCCGAAGCGAGGAGCGTCTTTTCGGCGAGCGCGACGTGCGCATCGGTCTGGCTCGGCTGGCTCGGCTGGCTCGGCTGGCTCGGCGTGAACGCGACGATCGGCATCGCGCTCGCGGCGCGCGCATACGTACCCTCGCAGTGCTCGAGCTTCGCGGCGACGTACGCCGTGCCCTGCGCTTGCACCGCCTTTGCATTCCAACCCTCGGGACCGGACTCCTCGCTGTAGCCAGGATCGCCCGCGAGCTGCGTGATCAACGCGAAGTCATGCAACGTATCGGTGCACGCACCTCGGACGCTGACCTTGACGTCACGCCACGCTCGCAGCTCCGGCGTGAGATCTCTCGCGCGCAGCGGTTCGATCACCTGCTGGATGCCATCGTGGTCTTCGAGGTGACCGTCATGATGGTCGAACTTGGTCGCATCGACCGGCAGCACGAACCAGTTGCCCTGCTTCGTACTGATCACGAAGCCGACCTGGTCCGATGGCGCCTCGGCGGCTTCGGTGTTCACGCGCGTGCGGGTCGACAGCGCGACCGGCTCACGCGAGATCGCGAGGTCGAGCGTCGGCGCCGAGGCCTGCACGCCAGTCGACTTCGCGGCAACCGTGGCGCCGCCGACCGCACCGACCAGCCCGAACCCCACTCCGAGCAGTGACAGACCGAGGTACGAGCGGAGCGGGAACGAATCGCGAAGCTGCATGACGAGGGGGACTGCAACCCGCAGACCGGCCGATGAAGCCTATAGTTTCAGGCGCTTGGATACGAGTGCGTACGTGGGGACACGCTCGTGTGTGGCTACGCGACCGACTTCAACGCTTCGGGCAACTCCGGATGTTTCCAGGCAAACCCGAGCGTACGTAGGCCTGCTGGAACGACCCGCCGACCATTCAACAAGGTCTCCGCGAGCTCGCCGACCGCGATACGCAGCGCGAACGCGGGGACCGGCAACCAGCTCGGGCGATGCAGCGCGTGACCGAGCTGCTTGGAGAACTCGGCATTGCGCACCGAATCGGTCACGAGATTGAGCGGGCCGCGATAGCGCGCGTCGTCGACGGCGGCGAGATAGGCCGCGAGCACGTCCTCGACGTGGATCCACGAGAACCATTGCTGACCGCTACCGATGCGGCCCCCTGCGAACAGCTTGAACGGCGTCTCCATCTTCGCGAGCGCGCCGCCGCGTTCGCCGAGCACGACTCCGGTTCGCATCATCACGACCCGCACGCCGAGTTGTTCCGCAGTGCTCGCTTCGGCCTCCCACGCCTTGCACAGCTTCGCGAGAAAATCGTCGCCCGCAGGATCGGTTTCGGTGACCTCGTCGTCGTCGAAATCGCCGAGTGCGGTCTTCGCGAACGGGTAGTAGTCGACGCCCGACGCCGAGACCAGCACGCGCGGGCGGCTCGCGGCTTTGCCGATCGCCTCGACGATGTTGCGCGTCGATTCGATCCGGCTGTCGCGAAGGATCTGTTTCTGCCGCGCATCCCACCGCTTGCCTGCGATCGATTCGCCGGCGAGGTGGATGATCGCATCGACGCCATCGAGCGAGGCTTGCCACGCGCCGGCCTGCTCGAGGTTCGCCTCGACGATGCTCGCGCCCGGCACTTTGTCCTTCGCACGCTGCGCATCACGGGTCAGCACCGTCACCTGATCACCGCGAGCGAAGAGGGCTGCAACCAGCTTCGTACCGATGAAGCCCGTGGCTCCGGTCAGGGCAATCTTCATCGTGCGTTCGATGCTCTCACGACCGGGCGCGTTACAGCGCGTTACATCACCGAAGGTGCGCCGCGACCCGGTCGAGCTGGATTCGCGATCCGCTCGGCGACGAACTGCTTCGCATCGCGGCACGCCACGACGAGGTCTCGGCCGAGTGCGAGGTACGCGGCGATCGCCGACGATAGCGCGCAGCCCGTGCCGTGCACGTTCTCGGTCGCGAGCCGGGGGCCGCGAAACTCGTGGCGTGCATCGCCGTGGATCAGTACGTCGATCGCTTCCGCTCCGTCGAGATGACCGCCCTTGACGAGCACGGCGGTCTCGAGGCTGCGCGCGAGCGCTCGGCCTGCCGCTTCGGCGGATGCGAGATCGCGAACCGGCATCTGCGCGAGGAGCGCGAGCTCGCGTACGTTCGGCGTGATCAGCGTGAGGTGCGGGCGCAACGCCGCGACCGCTTCGTCGAAGGACTCGTGAAACGCGTCGCCGAGCGTGGGGCCGCCGACCGGATCCCACACCACCGGTGCACCCGTCGCGTTCAGGGCCTCACCGATCGCTTTCGCGATCTGGAGCGAGCCGATCATGCCGAGCTTCACGGCGAGCATCTCGACATCACCGAGCAAGGACGATAGCTGGTGACCGACGATCTCTGCATCGCACGGCGTGAACCCGCTGACGCCGGTCGTGTTCTGTACGGTGAGCGCGGTGACCACGCCGTTCGGCCGGGCACCGAGATCCGAGATCACGCGCACATCCGCGATGACACCCGCGCCACCCGAGGGATCGAGCCCCGCGCAGATCAGGACGTCGGGCCTCATCATCCGTCGAAGGCCGCGAGACCGGTCACATCTTGACCGACGACGAGCGTGTGGATGTCGTGCGTACCTTCGTACGTGTAGACCGATTCGAGGTTCAACATGTGACGACCACACTGGTACTCGTCGGTGATCCCGTTCGCGCCGAGGATATCGCGCGCATCGCGCGCGACATCGCGCGCCATCGAGACGCACGAGCGCTTCGCGAGCGAGATCTGGCCCGGCGTGATCGTGCCTGCCTCTTTGAGCTTGCCGAGCCGCCATGTGAGCAGCTGAGCTTGCGTGATCTTTTGAACCATCTCGACGAGCTTGTGCTGGACGAGCTGATAGCCCGCGATCGGGCGGCTGAACTGCACGCGATCTTTGGCGTACGACAGCGCTTCGTCGTAGCAGGCCATCGCCGCACCCACCGCGCCGTAGCAGATGCCGAACCGCGCTTGCGACAAGCACGACAGCGGCCCGCGCATGCCCGCGACATTCGGCAACAAGGCGTCTTCGCCGACGACGCACTCCTCGAGCACGAGCTCGCTCGTCACGCTCGCGCGCAGCGACCACTTGCCATCGATCTTGTGCGCGGTGAAGCCGGGGGTCGTGGTCGGCACGAGAAAGCCACGGACCTTGCCCTCGAGCTTGGCCCAGATCAGCGCCACGCCTGCGAGGTTGCCATTCGTGATCCAACGCTTCGTGCCGGTGATCGAGTAACCACCCGCCGTGCGCGTCGCGGTCGTCAGCATGCCATTCGGGTTCGAGCCAAAATCGGGCTCGGTCAAACCGAAGCAGCCGATCAGCGTGCCGGCCGCCATCGCGGGCAGATACTTCTGCTTTTGCTCCTCGGAGCCGTACGCCCAGATCGGGTACATCACGAGCGAGCTCTGCACGGAGACGAACGACCGAATACCCGAGTCGCCGCGCTCGAGCTCCTGGCAGATCAAGCCGTACGAGCTCGGCGTCACCCCCGCGCAGCCATAGCCGGTCAGCGACGGACCGAGCAGGCCCATCTCGCCGAACACCGGTACGAGCTCGTGCGGGAACGTCCCGGCGCTGAAGTGCTTGCCGATGCCCGGCATCACGCGCGAGCTGACGAGCTCTCGCACCGTGTCGCGAATGACCCGCTCCTCGTGCGTGTAGAGCTCGTCGAGGGCGTAGTAGTCGAGCGCCGCGTATGCCATCTCCGATCGATATACGACGAAAACTGGGGCTGCGGACCAGGTACGAAGCGAAACCTACATCGCGACGCTATACTCGGCAGGTGAAGCGGGTCGCGTTCGTGGTGATGATGGCGATGGCGCAGTCGGCCGGCGCCGCGCCCGAGAGAGCCGCGGCCAAGGCGCTCGGCGATGGCTTTCGCGCGTACGACACCGGCGACCTCGAGACCGCGCAGCGGATCAGCGACAAGCTCGACGCGCACCTCGCAAATCACGACTACGCGTTGTGGCTCGCCGGCATGGTCGCGCTCCGCCGCGGCGACGCGCCGGCCGCGAAGAAGGCGTTCTCCAGGCTCGGCAAGCTCGCGAGCTCGCGCTACGCGGCCCAGGTCCCTTGGCGGCTCGCCGATACCGCGTGGCTCGCCGGCGATCGCCAGACGGCGGTCGCGCAATACACGCGCCTGCTCGCGGTGAGCAGTGCCGAGGACGCCGGCGATCTCGGGACTGCGATGTTCCGGATCGCGGAGGTCAAGCAGACCGCCGAGGCGTATCGCGCGCTCCTCATCGCACATCCTTCGCATCCGCTCGCCGACGAGGCCGAGGCGAAGATGCTCGCACTCGGCGGCGCGCCCCTTGGCCCTGCCGATCGGATCGCGCGTGCCAAGCAGCTGACCGCCGCGCACCTTTGGGATCAAGCGATCGCGGAGCTCGCGTTGGTCCCGAAGGCCGGCCTTCCTCCCGGGCTCGGCGATCAGCGCGACTACTGGACCGGCACCACGCTCTACGAGATGCGACGTCGCTACGGCGATGCTGGGAATCTCTTGTTGGCCGTGTATCCACGGCTCGGCGATGCCGCGGCCGAAGCGATGTTTCACGGTGCGCGCGCCCTCTCGCGCGCAGATCGCGATGACGAGGCGATCGCCTGGTATCACAAGGTCGTCGACGGATTTCCGGCCACCGCGTACGCGCAAGAGGCGCAGTTTCTCTCGGGCTGGCTCGAGTTCAACCGCGGTCACTTCAAGGCGGCGATCGCACCGCTCGAAGCCTCGCTCGCGAAGTATCCGCACTCCAAGTGGGTCGATGACTCGCTCTGGTTCCTCGGCATGTCGCACTACTTCCTCGGCGAGTGGGATGCCGCGCGCGTGCGCCTCGCGGCACTCGCCAAGTTGCGCGGCTCGCTCGAGGCAGGCAAAGGCAGCTACTGGCTCGCGCGCATCGATCAGCGCTTGAACCATCCCGAGGCGGCGATCGCGGGCTACGAGGACACGATCGCGAAGTATCCCTTCTCCTGGTACGCGCTCCTCTCGCACGCGCGGCTCGCCGCACTGAACGTGAAGCTCGGCCCGTTCGGCGAAGCCGACGCAAAGGCGCGCGGCCCGAAACTGTCGGCGAGCGTCGACGAGGCGCTGGCCAAGGACGAGCTGATCACGCGGGCGGACGAGCTCATCGCGGCAGGGCTCGGCATCGATGCCGGGTTCGAGCTCGCCCGCGGCGAGAAGGCCTTCCTCGGTCGCCACGACAAGTCCGCGGCGTTCGCGATGCTGCTCGATCGCTATCGCAAGGCAGGCAACTACAACCGGCCATGGATGCTCGCGGTGAGCTACTCGGGCTCGGCGCTCGATGGGCCGCCGGTGGATGATGCGCAGCGCTGGTGGGAGAATGCGTATCCGCGCGCGTATCGCTCGCTCGTCGAGAAGTACCAGACACTCGGCAACAACCCCGAGGGCTACCTCTATTCGATCATGCGCAAAGAGAGCGGCTTCGATCCGCACGATCTCTCGTATGCGGATGCGCAGGGCCTGTTGCAGATGATCCCGCCGACCACCCAGCGAGTCGTCAAGGCGCTCGGCATTCCGTATGACGCGGGCAAGCTCTACGAGCCGGAGTTCAACGTGCGCACGGGCAGCTGGTACATCGGCCACCTGCTCGAGAAGTTCAAGATGCAGATTCCGGTCGGCGCGGGGTCGTTCAACTCTGGTCCCAAGCCGGTGATGAAGTGGCTCGAGACCAACGGTGACAAGGAGATGGACGAGCTCGTCGAGCTCGTCCCGTACACCCAGACGCGCGAGTACATGAAGAAGGTGACGGAGAACTACGCGCGCTATCGCTATCTCTACGACCACGAGATCTACGAACAGCCGCTCACCGTCGACAAGCACTACATCAAGGATCAGCTGACGTACTGATTCAGAAGTTTGCTCGGAGATGAAAGCCGAGCTGCGACAACGTCCACGCGCCCGGTTGTCCGCATGCCGGCTGCGTTCCGCTCCCGCTCAGCACCACGCTGTCGCCGGTGATCACGAGCGAGCCTTGCCAGCCTTCGTAGACCTGGCCGTCCACCAGCACCTGGCAGCTCTCGACGAGGGTCGTGCACGCGTAGCTGTCGCCCCCGCAGAGGTGCGCCTGAACCTCCCGCGTCACGGTCGGTTGGCTCGTGACGCCGTCGAGCGAGTGCGAGCTCGCTTGCATGACCGAGAGATCGAAGCGATAGCCCTGGTGCTTCGCGAGGCCGATCTTCTCGAATCGGGTCAACGTGATCTCGCCTCGCGCGCCGTCGAGCTCGTGGTGGCCGGCGATCCGCCATCGGCCTTTCGCATCCTGGAGAAATAGCGCGACCGATTGGAGCTCGTGATGACGCGCGTCCTTCGCCGCGATCGCGAAGAGCCGTGCGCCGTTCGGCTGATTCGCGGGGCCGGCGATCGAGCCGAGCTGCGTGCCGACGAGCAGGTGCTGATCCAAGCACGTGGTTAACGCCGCCATGCTAGCCGGGCTGCCGCACGCGACGACGACGGGCGGCTCCATCATCACGACCTCGGCGTCAGCCGGTGCCGCGATCAGCGCGAGCGCGAGCGCGACGCTCTTCACAGCGCCGTGATCTTGTCGACCGTGAACTGCGCACCCATCATGCCGAATGACATCGCGCTTTTGTCGATCTTGCCTTCGACCTCCGCGCTCATGCCGTCCTTCGCCGTACCGAGCGAACCACCGAGTTGGTACTGCTCGCCATCTTCGGAGACGAGGATCCACTGACCACCCTCGAGGTCGCTACGGCGAATGGTGCCCTTGAGCTTCATTCCCGAAACGATAGCCTACTTGGGCGGCGCAGCTACTGATCGGAGCCGGCGGCCGGAGCCGCGGGCTCTGCAGGCGCGGCCGGAGCGTCGCCAGAACCAGCGCTCTTCGGAGCCGTTTTCGGAGCTGCCTTCGGCGAAGCTGGCGAAGCTGCCGAAGCTGGACGCGGACGAGGCGCGGGCGTTGGACGAACCGCTGCGGGCGACGGAACGGCAGCATCCGAACCCGCCGCAGCAGAGCCCTCCGCGCCGGAACCTGACGAACCTGACGCGGAGCCCGCCGAACCGACACCCGAGCCGACCGGCACCGATGCATCCGAACCAGTACCCGCCGGCGGCGTCGTATCGACGCCACCGAAAGTCACTTCGGTACCTTCGTCGGCCGAATTTTGCGGGCACTCGATCGTGGTGCCCGATGCATCCGACGACGTGACGACACACGACAGCTTCGCGTTGTCCTTGGTCACGAGGATCACGCGAGCCTTGGGGCCCGCCGTTGGATCGGCCTTCTTGAAGGTGACGGTGCGGGTCGGCTCGCGCACGAGCATGCCGACTTCATCCGTCGGCGTGACCTTCGTACCGGTCTTCGCCTTCGCCGTGAACGTTCCGTTGGCGGGCGACTTGAGCTGGAGCTTGTCGAGCTCCGCCTTCTTCGAGACGATCTTCGCCTGCTTCTCGTCGAGACTCTTCTGGCGCTCGGCGACCTTGGTCTCGGCGCTGGTCTGCGCAGCCTTGTTGCCAGAGGCAATCGCGGCATCGCGCTCTTGCTGCGCCTTGAACAGCTCGGTCTTGACGCGTTGGTCGACGTCCTTCTCCATCGCGGACACTTCGGTATCGAGCGCCTTCGCGCCGGTGAAGCGCACGAGCGCATCGCCCTCTTTCACCTTCGCGTCGCTCGCCGCGATCATCTCGATCGTGCCGGCCGAGACCGGCTTGATGCTCTCGCTCGCCGGGGCGTTCGTCGCGAGCTTCTCGCTCTCGGGAGCGGGCGGCGGTGGTGGCTTCACGGGCTCCGTCTTCGGCGGCGGAGGCATGTTGTCGGTCTCGGGGGCGTGCGACGCGATCACGTTCTTGTAGACAAGGAACGCGATCACCGCGAGCACCACGACGACGAGGCCGACGAGCAGCGGCCGGCTGACCTTTTGCTCGGGAGCATTGGGCGCGGTCGGCTTGGCTTCGGCGGGCTTGGCCTCGACCGGCTTTGGCAGGGTCTTCGCAGCGGCCTTGGCCGCCTTGCCAGTTGCTGCGGTGTTGGCTGCCGCTGCCGTCGCTGCTTCGGCTGCCTTGGTTGCCTTGGTGGCTTCGGCTTCGGCCTTGGTCGCTTCGGCCTTCGCAGCCTTCGCCGCTTCGGTTGCAGCTTTTGCCTCGGCCGCCGCCTGCGTCTTCGCATCGACGACCGGCGCGCCCTTCGCCGGAGTCGGCGGCGGACGCTTCTGCTTCACAGCCGGTTTCTCTTCGGCTTGATCGAGCGCATTCTTCAGATCTTCCGGAAGCTCGACGGCGTTCATCACCTTCGAGGCGCGAACAGCTTCCTTGACGTCGTTCGGACTGAGCTTGACCTGATCGCTCAGATCGACCGAGACGTCGACGCGACCCGGAACACCGAGCGCGATGTCATCGGCCTTCGCCAGTGCAGGCGCGCGGGTGCCGGTGCTGACACCGACGCCGAGCTCGACGTTCGCCGCTGGCGCTTCCGCGATTGCAGAGGTCGGGGGCGTGGCGCCCGCATTGCCGAGCTCCATGTCCGGAACCGGTGTCTGCGCGCGCTTCTGACCGACGACGACGCCGGCCTGGAGGTAATCATCTTCTTTGGTCGTCGCCGCGGGAGCCGACGGCGTGGTCGCGCCGGTGTCCCATAGCTTCGAGGCCGCGGGCTGCGTGGCAGCCGGACGAGCCTGCGCCGCTTCGCCGCTGTCGAGGAATTGGAGCGAGCCGAGCGTGGCGATCACGCTCTTCACTTCATTCGCGGTCGTAGCGAGCCCGAGCTCTTCTTGCGCCCAGCGCACGACGCCGGCGACATCGCGCTCGCCATCCATCGCGCAGGCGAGGGAGTACTCGACCTCGTAGAACCGATAGACAGCGTTGCTGTCCGGGTCCATCACGTCGATGAACTTGGTGTTGCCGTCTTCGATCGGCTCGGCAACGAGATCCTGTCGGAAGCGAGGACGCTCGAGCTGCATGCGAATCAACCGCCCTTTCGAAGCTCGGTAAGGACGAGCTTCGCGACTGCCTTCAATGTATCGAACACGCCGATCCCCTTCGGGGCCACGGCCTCGAACGCGGGAACCTTCGTGGGGTTCAACGCTTCTTCGAGCTCGGCCATCGGGATGGCGTTCGGCAAGTCGCGCTTGTTGTACTGGACGACGTACGGGAGCTTGTCGAGGTCGTAGCCCTGCTCTTGCAGGTTCATGCGCAGGTTGTCGAGCGACTCGATGTTCGCTTCCATGCGCTCCATCTGCGAGTCGCCGACGTACACCACGCCGTCGACGCCCTTGAGGATCAGCTTACGACTCGCGTCGTAGAAGACCTGTCCGGGGACGGTGTAGAGGTGAAAGCGCGTCTTGAAGCCGCGAATCTCACCGAGCGAAAGCGGCAAGAAGTCGAAGAACAGCGTGCGCTCGGTCTCCGTGGCGAGCGAGATCATCTTGCCCTTCGCCTCGGGATTGGTCTTGTTATAGATGTACTGGAGATTCGTCGTCTTCCCGCACAAGCCGGGACCGTAGTAGACGATCTTGCAGTTGATCTCGCGCGAGCTGTAGTTGATGAAGCTCATGGCGCGCTAATCGTTGAAGAGGTTATCGATGTCGTCGTCGGTAATCTCCGAGAACACCGAAGGTTGAGTACCCGATGCGGACTTCTTCATGAGCAGGTCGAGGATGGTCACGAGCTCCGCGGTGGCCTTGCGCACCCGCAGGCGTACGAGACCGAGCGAGCTGCGCTCGTCGAACAGCACGACCATGATCACGCGTTGACCAATGATCGAGATGTGGACGTTCGTCTTCTCGCCCTCGTGGAACTGCCCCGCGAACTCCTTCTCGGAGAGCAGCGACGCAATCGCTCCAGTGGCAGCGACGTTACCCGCGGTCAACGATGACAGCGACGTCACGTCGAGCTGTTCGACCTCACCGGCCTGCGCGAACGCTTGCCCGTTCTTGTCGATGACGAGGACGGCCCTCGCATTGGAGTCTCGGTGGAGGATTTCGCAGACATTGTTGATCTGCGCAAGCTCCTCCTCGTACATGACGAGCTGTTGAATCATCGCGCTCTGGCTCCCAACAGAATCCGGCGCAAGGTTTGGCCTTCTCGCGAAGGGTCCCCGACCGTCGAGCCACGGTAGCAACCCCCCCGATTTGCTTCAACTCTTGGGACCACTGATCGTCCACGAAGCGTACGCGTGAACCGAAGCTGAAGCCGCTTACGTATGGCCGGACTCGGGCTTACATCGTCGCCCGGCCCGCGAGGGCTCGAGCGATGGTCGCTTGGTCCGAGTATTCGAGCTCGCCGCCGACGGGCAGCCCGGTCGCGATCCGGGACACCTTCACACCGAGCGGCTTGATTGCGCGCGCGACGTACATCGCGGTCGCTTCGCCATCGACGTTCGGACTGGTCGCGATGATGACCTCCCGAACCGGGGGAGCAAGGCGGCGGATCAGCTCGGCGACCCGGATGTCGTCGGGACCGATGCCCTCGAGTGGCGAGAGCAGGCCGTGAAGCACGTGGTACCGCCCGCGAAAGTGGCCACCGCGATCGATCGCGATCAGGTCGGACGGCGTGGCGACGACGCAGATCACCTCGTTCTCGCGCTGCGAATCGCTGCAGAGCGAGCATGGATCGGCCTCGGTCATGTTCATGCAGACCGAACAAAGCCGAATCTTGTCGGTGACATCGACCAGCGCCTGCGCGAGGTCGAGCGTGTTTTGGCGCTGGCCGCGGACCAGGTGAAACGCGAGCCGGGTGGCGGTCTTCTCGCCGATGCCGGGCAGGCGCGACAGCTCCTGCACCAGCCTGCGGATCGGGTCACCTGCCATCGAGCCGCGACTCTGACAGATTCACGGGGATCGGCCAAGGGCGGGATCGGCTCCGAACCGCCGGGCACGACCGAGCGCGACCGACCACGCTCGCCGCGTCAGAACATGCCGGGCATACCCGGCATGCCGCCGAGTCCACCCATCACGGACGACATCTTCTCTTTGCTGACCTCGCGAACCTTCGCGGCCGCGGCGTTGATCGCGGCGGTGACGAGATCTTCGAGCATCCCGATATCGCTCGGGTCGACGACGGCCTTATCGATCTTGACCCGTACGACATCGAACTGACCGTTGACCGTCGCGGTGACCATGCCGCCGCCGGCTGCCCCTTCACAGGTCATCGCCGCGAGCTCCTCCTGGACCTTGGCGACGTCACCTTGGAGCTTTTGCGCCTGCTTCATGAGCGCGTTGAGGTCGGGCATTTTACCGTTAGACATCGGTTTTGATCTCCTTGATCGAGGCGCCGAAGGTTTGCAGAACGTGTTTCGTGATCGGATGTTCGCGCGCCTCGGACTCGCGCTGCTTGCGGTCCGCGGTGCTGCTCGCCTTGGTCGATTCGATCATCGACCGCGCAGGCGACGCCTTGGATTGAGTCTCGTCGAGCAGACGGACCTCGACCTTGAGCTTCTGGCCGAGCTCGCCAAGCACGATGCGGAGCTCGTCGACATTCTTGGTTTCGGCGAGGCTCTCGCCCGCCCAGCGACTCTCGGCATCGTTCGCGAAGCCGATCTCGATCTCGGTCGGCGTCCACTTGAGGACGCGCGCGAACTCGCAGTACCCGCGCAACGAGATCCGGCGCTGGGTCTCGAGGTAATCGATGACCTTGCTCCAGTTCGCGAGCGCCTCGACCGCGTTCTCGGGAACGGAGAGGATTGGCTTTGCCGCGACCCCGGTGCCCGGCATCGTCGAGCCCAGTAGGCTCTGCGGGCTCGGGGCGCTTTGCACGCTCTGGGCTGGCCGCGCGGGCTGAGGGCCCGAGCCACTCGCTGCTTTTTCGAGCGATGCGGGGACCGGACCACTCGGCGCGATCGCCACGGGTGGTGGCGCGGCTTCGACCGTCGACGTGAAACCTTCCGTACGCCGAGCGGGTGCGAGCGCGGGCGCCGGTTCGGCCGTCGATGTGAAGCCTTCGGTGCGTTTCGGGGGAGCAGGTGCCGCCGGCGCGGATGCCGCCGGCGCGGGGGCCTTCGGTGCGCCAACACGCGTGCCCGGGGTGGTCGATTTGAGCTCGCCACCACCACCACCGCTCGACGACGCGACCGCGCGCACCGCGCCTCTGCCCGCGAGCCGACCTTCGAGCTCGCCGAGCCGCTCGATCAGATCACCGAGCGGAATCAGTGGTTCGATCGTCGCGACATCGATCAGTGCGCAATCGAGCACGAGGCGCGGTTGCAGCGTCTTACCGAGCTCGTCGCAGCAGCGCAGCATGCGGTCGAACATCTGCTGGACGCGCGAGCGATCGAGCTGCTTCGCTTCGGCCGCGAGCTCCGCGCGTTCGTCGCTGCTGGATGTATCGACGAGGCCTTCGCGATCGGGCGCGACTTGCAGCACCGAGAGGTCGCGCAGGTAGCGCACGATCGCGCGCGCGAGCTGGACTTCATCGACACCGCGCTCGATCGCCGCTTCGACCGCCGCCAGCGCCGCCCCTGCATCGCCGGTGGCGAGCGCCTGGACGAGGGTGCGCGTCAGGGTGCGATCCGCAACGCCGAGGACCTCGGCGACATGCTGCTCGGTGATCTTGGCGTTGCCGACGTACGAGATGATCTGATCGGACAGCGAGAGCGCATCGCGCACGCTGCCACCCGACTCGCGCACGAGCAGGCCGACCGCACCGGCCTCGATGGCGAGCTCTTCTTGCTTGAAGATCGAGGTGAGGTGCTGGGCGAGCCGCGAGGTCGGGACGAGCTTGAAATCGTACCGCTGGCAGCGCGACAGGATCGTATTCGGCAGCTTGTGCGGCTCGGTCGTAGCGAGCACGAACGTGACGTGCGGCGGGGGCTCCTCGAGGGTCTTCAACAGCGCGTTGAACGCCTCGGTCGTGAGCATGTGGACTTCGTCGATGACGTAGACCTTCTTCTTGAGCATCGCGGGCTGGTAGCGCACCGCTTCGGTGAGCTCGCGAATCGCATCGATGCCGCGATTGGACGCGCCATCCATCTCTTGATAGTCCGGCGCGCTGCCGTTCTGAATGCTCACGCACGCTTCGCATTTGCCGCACGGCTCGCCATCGGTCGAGACCAGGCAGTTGAGGGCCTTGCCGACGATGCGAGCCACGGTGGTCTTACCGCAGCCGCGCGGGCCGCAGAACAAGAACGCGTGGTGCACGCGGCCGCTAACGAACGCGTTCGCGAGGGTCCGCGTGACGTGGTCTTGACCGACGACCTCCGAGAACGTCGTCGGGCGGTATTTGCGTGCGAGTACGAGATAGGACATGCGGCGTCAGGCCAATCAGGAACAACCAGGAGCGGTCAGGACTATACCCGGTGACCCTGTCGCTACAACGACAGGGTCTCGCAGATCTTCTTCGCGGTATTGACGACCTTGTCACGTAGATCGGGACCGAGCGCGGTCGAATCTTTGTCTTTGTAGAGCGAGCCCGAGCACGTGAGGCGCTTGCCGCCGTAGGTCACGAGCATGCGAAATGCGGGGTTGCCCTCGACGTCGGTGCCTTCGAGGTACCACGCCGCTCCGCGCTGCCGATCGAGGGTGACCTCGAGCTGCTTCTGTTCGGCGAGGAATTTCTTGTAGAGCTCGCGATCGGTCGGCGCGTTCGGCAGGTCGTAGCCGTAGTGGAATAGGAACACGCGTTGCTCGGTCGAGCTCGGCACCTTGAGCACGAACGAGATCGTGCCGGCCGTCTCGAAATCACGATCCCAGTTGGGCTCGAGATCGAGCTTGATCGCACCGAGTGAAGGACCCGGATCGACATGCGCGCGCTTCGGCGACGGCGGCTGCGGACCCGGACCGTGCGACACGATCGGCTCGGGCACCGAGTTGTGGTTCGTGTCGGTCTTCGGATCGATCTTCGATCCCGCGACCGGAATGCCGGTCTTCGGATCGACCTCGGTAACCTGGGGTTTGACGTCGGGCGCTTTCACGTCCGGCGCTTTCACGTCGGGCGCTTTCACGTCCGGCGCTTTCACGTCGGGTGACTTCACGTCCGAGCCTGCTACGACGGCCGCCGCCGATCCCGCGAGCGCTGCTGATCCCGCGGGCGCTGCCGATCCCGCGGGCGCTGCCGATCCCGCTGCGAGCTCCGCTGACAAGCTCGCCGAAAAGCCGCTGCCCTTCTTGGGCGCAGCTGAACCACCGCTACCGACCGGATCGGTGCCGCCACCGCCGGTGATCGACGTGCAGGCCCCGAACAATACGAGTGCAATCGCGAGCTTCACGCTCGTTCAGTGATAGCAGACGCTGCACTCTGCCGAAAAGAGTTCGAGCGACGATCGGTTAGAATCGTCGCTCGGCGCTTGCGCGGCTTAAAGGTGGCCCCAGACACCCACTATCTCCGCTACCGTTGCTCCCTTCCGGGCCTGGCGGGGTTCACAGCATTCGCGTCATCCGGGACCATAAAACACGGTCAGGCAAGTGGGTTAGCAGCGGCGGAGGGAGAGGGATTCGAACCCTCGGTACCTTACGATACACACGATTTCCAATCGTGCACCTTCGGCCACTCGGTCATCCCTCCCGAGACTACTTCAGCAGGGCAAATTGCGGAGGAGGAGGGATTTGAACCCCCGTTGCTTGCGCAAATCTGATTTCGAATCAGACACCATCGGCCACTCGGACACTCCTCCAAACTTAAGAACCATAGCTCGGTCCTTTTCGCAGCTCTGCGAAGAACTGCTTCAACAACTCTGCGCATTCTACCGCGCGAACCTCACCGAGCACCTCGATCCGATGATTGAGGCGGGGGTCGGTCGGAATCTCGTACAGCGACTGCACCGCGCCGGCTTTCGGATTCAGACATCCGAACACGAGCCGCTTGATCCGAGCGTTGACGAGCGCACCAGCGCACATCGGGCAGGGCTCTTGGGTCACGTATAACGTGCCTTCGATCCTCCAGTGCTTGGTGGTTTGCGATGCATCTCGAAGAGCGACGACCTCGGCGTGCGCCGTGGGATCGTGATCGAGCTCGCGACGATTACGGCCCCGCCCAATCACCACTCCATCGAGGACAATGATGGCTCCGACCGGCACATCCCCCTGTGCCGAGGCGGCGCGCGCTTCCTCGATTGCGTGGGTCATCCATTCTTCATCAGTCATAACAAACAAAATTCGGGTGGTACCGACAGGGCTCGAACCTGTAACCCCCGGCTTCGTAGGCCGGTGCTCTATCCATTGAGCTACGGAACCAAAAACTACTACCCGCTTACGTAACTACTGGCGGAGAGAGAGGGATTCGAACCCTCGGTACAGGAAAAAACCCATACGCCGGTTTAGCAAACCGGTGCCTTCAGCCACTCGGCCATCTCTCCAAAATGGGCCCAACAGGGCATCGGACAACTGGTTTGCCAAGAAAACGTAGTTGGCGCGGGACGCCTTCTTCCGAGGAAGAACGACGTCCCGCCCATGACCACTTGCGTGACACTATTCGATTATCAGACCGGGCGGAGGAGGAGGGATTCGAACCCCCGGAGCTTGCGCTCGGCGGTTTTCAAGACCGCTGCCTTCGACCACTCGGCCACTCCTCCAGGCAGACCAAGAGGCAGGGGCGTATTTATAGGGATCGGATTTGGGTTGTAAAGGAGGAACTAGGTCTTTCAGCCATGGGGGCAGCGGATCGACCAACGTGTCGACCGTGTCGAGCGTTCAGCCCACTCTGGCGGCGATAGGTCGAGCCGGTCCTCCACGCGCTGGAGGTGGAGCGAGTCTCCGAGCGCCGCCGGGCTGCGCAGGATCGAGTACGGCGGGGCGTCGAGCTCGAGCTCGGTCGGGCAGCGGCCCTGACGGACGATTTCGGTATGGATCCGGAGCGCGGCGAGCCGGGCGACGTCGGTCCCGATCGACCGGGCCGAGTCGGCGACGAGCAGGCGTGCGCGGTGTTCCGGCAGCTGGGTCAGGAGCTCGCTGCGTAGCGCGCCCCGATCCTCCCCACGGCGCAACCGCAGCGCTAGCTGCTTGGAGTCGAGCCGAGGAGACACAGGAGCCCGGCGCGCGAGCTGCGTCGCGCAGATGGCGAGCGGCGCGGTCGGTGGGCACTCCGCGGCGTCCGCGATCGCCCAGGCAGCGCCGAGCGCGAACATGACGCCGGCTTCATCCCGGGGATCGCCGAAGTGGTCACCGCGGTACGGTCGCGACTCGAGCTCTTCGCGGGCACCTTCGAGCGCCTCGGCGTAGGGTGGCACGCTCGCGATCAGGGGGTCGAGCATCTCGCCGAACGCCGCCGCTTGGTCGGGGGTGAGCTTCGCGACGATCGGATCGAGCGTCGCGCCAACGATCGACCTCACTTCGCTCGCGCTCGGCGCGAGCCAGCGGGGGACGTGACCGCGACCGAGGTCTTGATACAGCTGCAAGGTCCGAGCGCCGAGCGTGACCGCGTGCATCGGATCGGTCGAGGCGAGCTCGATGATGCGATGCTCGAGCAGCTCCATCGCTCGGAGTGTGCGCTGCGGATTCTCGGGCGGTGCGCGCACGCCGATCTGATACGGAGAGCAGCCAGGCGGATGCGCGGCGACCAACGTCTCGAGGGCCTTCGTCTCGAGCGTGGCGCCCTCGATCGCGGCGACGAGGTCGGGCGAGCAATGCTGCTTGGCGTTCGCGGCGAGCCGCATCGCGAGATCTTTTTGGTACGCGGCGAGCTCGTCGTCGCTGAACAACCGCGGCGCCGGCTTCGGCTGGCACGCGACCATCGCGCAGGCCCACGCGACGAGCCGCGCGCGCTTCACTTCGAGATCAGCTCTTGCCCGTTCATGTAGCGCCGCAGCGCTTCGGGCACCACGA
The DNA here is from genome assembly GCA_025357755.1 of Kofleriaceae bacterium. Lineage (GTDB taxonomy): Bacteria > Myxococcota_A > Polyangia > Haliangiales > Haliangiaceae > JABFXX01. The sequence goes on from JANXOP010000302.1 coordinate 61,391, forward strand.
CGCTGCCATCCGCCTGCTGATAGTTCTCGAGGATCGCGACGATCGTCCGACCGATCGCGATCCCCGAGCCGTTCAGCGTATGGAGCGGGCGCGGCTTCTCGCCCGCGACGGGGCGGTAGCGAATCTTCGCGCGCCGCGCCTGAAAGTCCTCGAAGTTCGAGCACGACGAGATCTCGCGGAAGGTCTCCTGGCCCGGCAGCCAGACTTCGAGATCGTAGGTCTTCGCTGCACCGAAGCCCATGTCGCCCGTGCACAGCGTGACGACGCGATAGTGCAGGCCGAGACCTTGGAGCACGCGCTCGGCATCGCCGCGTAGCGCTTCGAGCTCGGCGTAGCTGGTCTCGGGCGCGACGAGCTTGACGAGCTCGACCTTGTCGAACTGGTGCTGGCGGATCAGGCCGCGGGTGTCCTTGCCGGCCGCGCCGGCCTCGGCGCGAAAGCATGCCGAGTACGCGCAGTAGTGCTTCGGCAACTGATCGGGGTCGAGGATCTCGTCGGCGTGGAGGTTCGTGACTTGAACCTCCGCGGTCGGTGACAGGAACAGATCATTCTCCGCGACATGGTCCGGATTCGGCGGCATGTGCAGCTTGAACAGATCGTCCTCGAATTTCGGGAGCTGCCCGGTGCCACGCAGCGAACGCCGCGCGACGATCGCAGGCGGCCACACTTCGCTGTAGCCGTGCGAGGTGTGAAGATCGAGCATGTAGTTGAGTAGCGCGCGCGTCAGCTTCGAGGCCCCGTTGCGCAGCACCGTGAAGCGTGCGCCGGTGATCTTGGCTCCGGCATTGAAATCGAGGATGCCGAGCTGCTCGCCGACCTCCCAGTGCGGCTTCGGCTGGAACGTAAAGCTCGGCTTGGTTCCCCACGTGTGGAGCACCAGGTTGTCCGCTTCGGAGGCGCCGTCGGGCACGCTCGCATGCGGGGCATTCGGAATGTCGAGGAGCTTGGCTTCACTCTGGCCTTCGAGCAGCGTGAGCTGCGCTTCGCCCTCTTTGATCCGGGTCGAAAGCGCCTTGAGCTCGTCGCGCATCGTGGCGAACTCGGGCGACTTCTTGTCGGCCTTCGCCATGCCCTCGTTCGCCGCGTTGCGCTGCTTGCGGAAGCCGTCGAGCTCGCCCTGGAGTTTCCGGCGCTGTTCGTCGAGACTCTTCCAGGCGCCCACGACCTTGGCCACTTCGCCGCCGCGGCGCAGCACGTCATCCATTCGGGTCGGATCGAGCATTGGGAACCTTAATAAAGACTGGGAGTTGGGTTGGGACCCTACCGTGCGGTTAACCAGTCTGGCAAGGCTGGGGTCAATTCCATCGTGGACATCATTTCGCTGCGTCCTGCCGCGCTCCTCGCGACCGCGATGACCGAGACGATGGACCCCGATCACGAGCTGGTCGCGCGCTTCCGCGCCGGTGATCGCAGCGCGTTCGACGTGCTGGTCCGCAGCCATCAAAAGGGCGTGTGGCGGATGGTTCGCCGCTACATCAAGAGCGACGCCGACGCGGCCGACGTCACCCAGCAGGTGTTCGTCCGCGCGTTCAAAGGCCTCGTGACGTTTCGTGGCGCCTCGTCCGTGAAGAGCTGGTTGTTCCGGATCGCCATCAACTGTTCGCTGTCGTGGATCCGCGATCACCGCCGCGAACAGCCGGGCGAGCTGCCGGTCGATGACTCAGCACTCACCCAGGAGCCTCTGGGCATCGCGAACATCAGCGGTGATCAGGAAGGCGATCGGTTGCGTGCCGCGATCGCGCAGCTGCCACCGAAACAGAAGCTCGTGCTCGAGCTGCGCGTCTTCGACGATCTACCGTTCAAAGATGTCGCCGAGCTCGCGGACTGCAGCGAGAACACGGCGAAGGTCAATTTTCACTACGCGGTGAAGCGCCTGCGTGAAATCCTGGGGGTGACCCGTGAATGATCGCGATCTGATCAGCGCCTACCTCGACGGCGTCGGCGAGCTCACCCCGCACGAGCGCCGGCGCGTCGAAGCGCTGTTGCGCGACGAGCCCGACGCCGCCGCCGAGGCGAAGGCGGCGACGTCGCTGATCGCTCGGTTGCGCGCGCTGCCGACCGAGGGCGCGGAGCCCGATTGGTCGGCGCTCGAGCGCGAGATCCGGATCGCGGTCGGCCCGCAGGTGCCGAGTGGGTGGCGGCGACCGTGGTTGCGGTGGCTGCTCCCGGTCGGCGCACTCGCGGTCGGCGCCGCGATCGTGATGCTGATCGCGCAGCCGGCTCGCCCGGTCAGCGCACCCGCACCCGTCGCCGAGCGCACGCCCGTGGCGGCCCCGACGGTCCCGACGCTCCCGGCAGTCGGCGAAGAGCACGCGCCTGCCGCCGCGTTGTGGCTCGATGGCGAAGCGGTCGAGGTCGGCGATGTCGATCCGAGCGCGCTCATCGAGGATGACGGCTCGGGTGAGGCGCTCGCTGATGACAGCGCGCTCTTGCCGGCTTCGAATCTCGATTGGATCGATTCTCTCGACGACCATGCCCTCGATCGCGCCGAAGCGTGGTTGGATCACAAGAAGGGTCACAAGAAGGGATGAAGTCTCGGTTCCTCGCGCTCGTCTTGGTCGGCGCCTTCACGGGCGCCTTTACGGGCACCTTCACGGGCGATACTGGGTTGGCGAGTGCGCAGCCTCATCCCGGCAAGAACAAAGAGACCAAGATCGAGCGCGTGAAGAAGCGCGTGCGCGCGCTGCGTGCATACACGCTGACCGAGGAGCTCGGGCTCGACACCGACGGCGCTGCCAAATTGTTCCCCGTCCTCTCGAAGTACGACGACGAATTCGATCGCTTGCTCACCGCGCGCGGCGGGTTGAACAAGGCGCTCGACGCCGCGGGGGATCTCAAGGACGCCAAGGCGATCGACAAGCTGATCGATCAGATGATCGCGAATCAGCGCGCGTTCTGGGACCTCGAAGAAAAGCGCATCGCCGAGCTCCGAAAGATCCTCACGCCCGCGCAGACCGCCCGCTTGCTGGTCGTCTTGCCCGCGCTCGAGCGCAAGCTTCAGAATCAGCTCCGCAATGCCGCGCAAGGCGCCAAGGCCGCGAACGCGCGGCGGATGGAAGCGGATGCCGACGACGATGACGTCGAGCCGAACGAGAAGCCCACGCCGCCGCCGAGACCCGCGCCCGGCAGCAACCCGAAGGCTAACCAAACGGGATGTGATCCGTTCTCGTCCATACGCTGCAACCGCTAACGCGTTAGCGGTCTTGCCGAGAACCGGCAATCGCCGCGGAAGCGGGCTACTATATTTGCCGGATGATCGAGGCCACTTGCTCGGCGTGCGGAACCGTCAACCGGATCGCCGAAGCGGACGTCCCTCTCGGGGCGAAATTCGTGTCGTGTTCGAGCTGCAAGTCCCGCGTGATCTTGCCTGCCCAAGCGCGGGCGCAGACAGCTGCCGGCTTGGCCGCCAAGCCGACAATCGGGATCCCGAACATTCCGGGACCGGCGAAGAACATCGAGATGGCCGACCTCCCGGCGCCGAAGCGCGGCAACGCGCTCGCCGGCATGGAAGCGAGTAAGCCGGCGCCCAGATCGGGGCTCGATCTCGCCGATCTGCCCGCGCCGAAGGGCCCTTCGAACGCTCGACCGAGCGGGCTCGCGCCGCTCGATCTCGACGATCTGTTGCCCGCCGATCTGCCCGCGCCGAAAGGTCCTTCTTCCTCGGGCATCGCGGATCTGCTGACCCCGAAGCCGAGGCCGTCGAGTGCGGCCTTGCCGCCGCGAGCACCCGCCGCGAATGTCGCGAAGCCCCTCGGCATCACGGATCTGCCGACCCCGAAGGGTAAATCCTCGCTCTCGGATCTACCGGCTCCGAAGCGCCCCGCCGCGCCGACCCCGCCGGCCGCGGCTCCGGTCGTCGCGTCGCCGCTCGAGCTCGACATCGTCGATCTGCCAACCCCGAAGGGCATCTCGGACCTGCCGATGCCCAAGCCGAACCAGGGCAGCATCGACCTGCCCGCGCCGAAAGGTTTCTTCGACGACCTGCCCCAGCCCGCCAAGGCCGGTAAGCAGCGGCAAGACAACATCGATCTGCCTGCACCGAAGGGCTTCTTCGACGACCTGCCCCAGCCCGCTGGCAAACAAGCGAACGCCGCCGCCGCCGCACATGCGAGCGTCGATCTGCCCGCGCCGAAGGGCTTCTTCGACGACCTACCCCAGCCCGCGAAGGCTCAGACGCCGCAGCTGCCGACGCCCAAGCTCGCGCCCGCGCCGAAGGGCTTCTTCGACGATCTCGACGAGCCTCTCGGCGCCACCGTGCCGCCGGCCTCGACGGAGCTCGCGCCCAAGCGTCCCGCCTCGACGGGTGGTGGTGCGGGAGTGTTCGACGATCTGCCCGAGCCCAGCGCCAGCAGCACGAACGAGCTCTCGAGCTCGGATCTTCTGGGTGGGATGGGGGGTTCGGGCCAGCTCGATCTCGGTGGCCCGGCGAGCCCCTCGCTCGATCTCGAATCGCCCACCGCCGAGCTCGATCTCGGCCTGCCGAGCAGTGGCAAATCAGACTTCGCGGATCTCGATCTGTCCGCGCCGACCGCGCTCCCCGAGCCCAAGATCAAGTCCGGGATCTCGATCAAGTCGACCTCGACGTCGCGGCAGCCCGCGCTCCAGAAGCCAGGCGTCAACGATCTCAACCCGAAGACCGAGATGCGACTCGATCTCGAGGACGAGCCCGCGCGAGCCGGCCTCGTGACGCCCGCGCGGCGCGACGCGGCGAAGAAGTCACCGACGACCGAGGTCTCGGCCGAGACCAAGGCAAAGAAAGCCAAGCGCAACAAGATCGTCCTCGGCACCGTGCTCGGGCTCGCGCTCGTCGGCTCTGGCGGTGGCTACTTCTACAAGCGCTGGGACGACAAGCAGAAGAAGACCGCAGCCGTGGCCGAGCATGTCTCGGCCGCGCGGGCACAGATCCACGAGGCGAATCCGAACCACTGGACGCGCGCCGCGACCGAAGCGAACGAGGCTCTCGAGCTCGATCCGAAGAACCTCGACGCGATCGGCTTGCAGGCCGAGGCGCTGCTCGGTGGGGCGCTCGATACCGGACTTGGTGGTGAGGCGCGCATCGCGGCGGGTCGCAAGAAGCTCGCAGATGCGCTCGAAGCTGGCGTGACCGGAGCGCAGCTCGAGGGCGCGCAAGCACTCGGCATGATCGCCTCGAACCAGGCTGCACGCGCCGAGACCAAGCTGCAGCAGATGCTCGCGCGCGAGCCGAAGAACGGCTTTTGGCTGCTCTATCTCGGCTGGGCGCAAGATGCGAAGGGCGATCCTGCGAGCGCGATCAAGGCGTTCGATGGCGCGCTCGCGGCCGATCCAAAAGTGAAGCTGCCCGCGCTCTACGCGCGGGGCAAGGCCAAGCTCGAGCTCGTCGATCTGGCCGGCGCCAAGGCCGACTTCGTGGCGGTCCTCGAGCTCGCGAAGGATCATATCGGTGCGCAGGTCGGCCTCGCGGCCACGCAACCGGCGGCGAGCTCGTCGCAACGCGAAGCGGATCTGCTCGCGATCCTCGCGCGCAAAGATATCAATACCGGGGATCCGCGTGCGGTCGCCGAAGCGTGGACCCTCGCCGCGGATGTCGCGCGGGTTGGTGGGCGCCTCGATGTCGCGCGCGACCGCTATCACAAGGCCCTCGAGGTCGCGAAGCTGGATGTCTCGGCGCTCGTCGGGCTCGCTCGGGTCGAGCTGCGCGATAACAAGATCGCCGTCGCGGCGGACCTCGTGCAAAAGGCGCTCACGCAAGCGGGTGACGACCCGGATGCGCTGATCACGGCCGCGGATCTCTACGTCCGTCAGGCCAAGCTTCCCGACGCGGCCGCGATCGTCGCGAAGCTCTCGGCCAAGCAACCGCCGCTACCGCCGCAACAGCAAGCTGCCCTCCAGCTCGTCGCTGGCAACGTGCTCGACGCACAAGGCGACGATGACGGCGCGATCGCGGCGTGGGTCGCGGGAGCGAAGCTCGCGGGGGATACCGATCTCGCGCCGTTGATGTCCGCGGTCACCAAGCTAGGTACACTCGCCAAGAAGGCGAGCGATCTCCACGACGACAAGAAGGCGGCCGATTATCGCGCCCACGCCGATCAACTACTGTCCTCGCTCGCAGATCGTGCGCAAGAAGATGCGGCGCTCTCGAAGGCACTCGGCGTCGCGTATCTCGGTGCCGACGATCCGGTGAAGGCGGAGCACTTCCTCGGCCGCTCGGTCGAGATGAAGGGCGACGATGTCGAGACTCGCCTCGAGCTCGCGAAGGCGCTCGCGAGGCTGTCCCGCACCGACGACGCCCTCGCACAGCTCGCCGCGGCGCAGAAGATCGACGTCGCACGGGTCGACATCGCGCTCGAGATCGCCAGCACGCTCGAAGGTGCGAAGCGCAACGACGAGGCCGCGGCCGCGTACTCGCGGCTGCTCGAGGCCAAGGACCCTCCGGTGCAGGCGCGCGTGCGCGCGGGGCGCTTCCTCGCACGTCACGGCAAGGTCGCCGAGGCGGCGAAGCAAGCCGAGCCGATCCTCGCGGCCGAACCCGAGAACGCCGCGGGTCACTACCTCAAGGGCGAAGGCTTGATCATCGCGGGTCGGCTCGACGATGCGCGCAAAGAGCTCACGCTCGCGACCGATGGCGATCCCGATCCGCAGTACCTCGACGCGCAAGGTCGCGCTGCGGAGGCGTCCGCCACCGCGAGCGGCGACTCGACCAAGTACGATCTCGCGTTGCGCGCCTACGAGCGCGCGATCCTCGCCGATCCGGGCATGTTCAATTCGCAAGCTGGCATGGGCCGGATCTACGTGCTCCGGCGCGAGTGGACCAAGGCCCTGCCGCCGTTGCTCGCCGCGAACAAGCTGAATCCGAGCGACGCCGACGTCATGTACGACGTCGGCATCTCGCAGCGCAACCTGGGCCAGAACGCGACGGCCGCGCAGTGGCTCGTCGATGCGACCAGGAACAAGCCGACGCCAGAAGCGTACTGGCAGCTCGCCCAGATCTACAACGATACGAGTGAGGGTCGCAAAGCCGAGGATGCGCTCGTCCATGCGACCAAGCTCGCCTCGGAGTCCGAGACCCGGACCGGCGCCAAGTACGACTGGCTGAACGAGGCGTACTACATGCTCGGGCAGACCGAGTACGCGCTGCACAACTACCCGGCCGCGAAGAACGCCTACCAGCTGTTCGTCAGTCGGGCGCCCGCGGGTGGCACCAAGTACAACGAAGCGAAGCACCTGCTCAGCGGCGAGCTGCGCTGACGGAATGAGAACCGAGGCGCGGCTTCGAGCGCGAACGGTGATCGTCCGCGCCCCTCGCGTTTAACGCGGCTGCAACGCCTCTCCGTCGAGATCAGCGTATTCTCCCCCCGTGCTGGAACGGCTACGCCAGGGGCTCGAACGCGGTGTGTTCTTCGCGAAGGTGCTCCGCGCGACGAAGGTCGCGACCCCGATGCGCCCGACGAGCCTCGCGCACTTCATCAAGACCGCGCGTCAGGTCAAGCGTGGACCGCACCTCGCCGTGATGTTCCACGCCGCGGCGCGACCGGAAAAAGAAGCGGTGATCGAGTACAGCGAGCACGGCGTCACGCGGATGACGTGGGGCGAGCTCGACGCCACGATCAATCGGCTGTGCAACGCCCTGCACGCGCGGGGCGTGACCGGCGGCAAGCGGGTCGCGATCATGCTGCCGAACTCGCGCGAGTACTTGATCGCGCAACAGGCGCTCGCGCGGCTCGGCGCGACGGCCGTCCAGATCGGCTACCGGCTCAAGGCCTCCGAGGTCGCCTTCATCCTCGAGAACTCGCAACCGGTGGCGACGATCGTCCACACCTCGTACCTCGGCACGATCCGCGAGGCGCGCAGGCTCGCGAACCGCAGCGACGAGATGATCGCGGTCGGTCCGCTCGACGGCACCGTGCGAGATGCGGATGAATGGGATCGTGCCCTCGCCGCGAGCGATCCGGCGATGCCGCCGAAGGTCAGCGAGGGCGATGGCGGTGGCCTGATCGTGTACACCAGCGGCACGACCGGCAAGCCGAAGGGCGCGAACCGGTCGTGGAAGAAGACCGGCTTCGAAGCGGTCGCCGACATGATGTTCCAGATGGGCGTGCGCGCGGATGACCGCCACCTCGTCACCTGCCCGCTCTATCACTCCGCGGCCCCGGCGTTCGTCGCGATCATGATGGCGCTCGGCGCCACGATCGTCCTGCAGGATCACTTCGATCCCGAGCAGAGCCTGCAGATCATCGAGAAGGAGAAGATCACGTGCACGCTGATGGTGCCGACGATGCTGATCCGGATCGCGGCGCTCCCGCCGGCGACGGTCGCGAAGTACTCGACGCGCTCGTTGCGCTGGGTGATGAGTGGCGCGGCTCCGCTCTCGACCGAGGCCGCGCGCCGGTTCATGGACGTGTTCGGACCGCTCCTGTGGAACTTCTACGGCAGCACCGAGACCGGGCTCGTCACGCTCGCGGGGCCGGGCGACCACGTCACGCGGCCGGGCACGATCGGCAAGGCGCTCCGGGGGAACTCGATTCGCCTGCTCGACGATGGCGGCCGCACCGTGATGCAGGGTGAGGTCGGCGAGCTCTACGCGCGCAACTCGACGCTGATGTCGGGCTATCACGGCGACGAAGAAGCGACGAACAACGCGCAACGCGAAGGCTACTACTCCGTCGGCGATGTCGGCCGCATGGACGCCGACGGGTTCTACTACCTGGAGTCGCGCAAGCACGACATGGTGATCAGCGGCGGCGTGAACATCTACCCGCGCGAGATCGAGGATCACTTGAGTACCCATCCCGCGATCCTCGAGGCCGCGGTGATCGGAGTGCCCGATCCGGAATGGGGCGAGACCTTGCGCGCCTTCGTGGTGCTGCGTGACGAGGCGCGGCTCACCGAACGAGAAGTGCAGGACTTCTGTCGCGAAGGCCTTGCTGATTACAAACGCCCCCGTAAGGTGACTTTCCTCGCCGAGATGCCGCGCAATCCTACGGGCAAGATCCTCAAGCGCGAGTTACGCGAGCTCACCTGAGTACCACCGACAAAGCCTGGATCCTCGGGACGGCCGGCCACATCGATCACGGCAAGACCGCCCTCGTAAAAGCGCTCACGGGCGTCGATACGGATCGCTTGCCGATCGAGAAGCAGCGCGGCATCACGACCGAGCTCGGCTTCGCGCCGTTGCACCTCGGCGAGCGCCAGGTCGCCATGGTCGACGTGCCCGGGCACGAGCGATTCGTCAAATCGATGGTCGCGGGTGCGACCGGCATCGACGTCGTGATCATGGTGATCGCGGCCGATGAAGGTGCGATGCCCCAGACCCGCGAGCACCTCGCGATCTGCGACCTGCTCGGGATCAAGCGGGGCGTGATCGCGCTGACCAAGGCGGATCTCGTCGATGCCGAGACCCTCGCCCTCGCGACCGCGGATGTCACCGAGGTCGTCGCCGGCACGTTCCTCGAGGGTGCGGCGATCATGCCGGTCTCCGCGCGGGATGGCAGCGGGCTCGAGGCCCTGCGCGGCGAGCTCGCCGCGATCCTCGAGAGCCTCGAGCCGCGGACGCTGTCCGGCGTGTTCCGGCTCGCGGTCGATCGCGTGTTCACGAAGAAGGGCTTCGGCACGATCGTCACCGGCACCATCCTCAGCGGCGAGGTCCGCGTCGGCGACGAGCTCGAGGTCATCCCGAGCGGGCTCTCGCCGCGCGTACGCGGGCTCGAATCTCATGGTCAGGCCGTCGAGAGTGCGCACGCCGGCCAACGGTGCGCGATCAACCTCGGAGGTGCGGCCGTCGCCGAGCTCGCGCGCGGCAACATGCTCGTACATCCCTCGCGCGTCGCGGCCTCGCACATCCTCGACGTCCAGCTCCGTTATCTCGCGACCGCCGCGCATCCCTTGCCCGCGCAATCGAAGGTCTTGCTCCATCACGCGACGACGCAAGTGCTCGCGACGCTGGTGCTCCTCGACGGCAAACCCCTCGCACCAGGCGGCACCGCGCTCGCGCAGATCCGGATCGATCGCGAGACCCCGGTCGCCGCGCTCCCTGGTGATCGCTTCATCGTGCGTGGCTTTGTCAGTACGCCCGCGCATGGCTCGACGATCGGAGGCGGTCAGATCATTCGCGTCCTCGCGCCGCGTGCGCGGCGCAGTCACGATCAGATCGTCGCGACGCTCGCGCGCGCCCAGCTCGACGAACGGATCGCGCTCGATGTCAAAGCCAGCGCGACCACCGGGCTCTCGGCGCGCGAGCTCGGCCAACGCACCGGGGTCGCGGATCTCACGGAGCTCCTGGCCGAGCTCGTCCAGCACGGCACGCTCGTCGCGCGTGGCGAGCGCTTCCTGCACGCCGAGGTCGTCGCGCGCAGCGAGCCCAAGCCCGTAGCGCCACCGCCCGTGACGATGTCACCGATCGAGCAGCAGGTGCTCGCGAAGTTGCTCGCCACCGGGCTCGAGCCGCCACGCCCGAAGGAGCTCGCCGGCTCGATGGGTCTCACGGAGGCGGTGGTGAAGCCCGCGCTCGAGCGGCTCGTCGCGGCCAAGCTGGTCACCAAGATCAAACCCGATCTCGTGATGCACCGGCAGATCGTGGATACCATCCGCACCAAGCTCGTCGCGTTCCTGGCCGCGCACGCCACGATCGACGCACAGCAGTGGAAGGAACTGACCGGCGCGAGCCGGAAGTTCACGATCCCGCTGGCGGAGTTCTTCGACGCCGAGAAGCTCACGCTTCGCGTCGGTGATCTCCGCCGGAAACGCTAGAGGAAGTAGCCGATCGAGACGCCGAAGAAGGGCAGCGTACGAATGCCGCCCTCGAGGTTGATCGTCAGCTTGTCGGTCGGCTTGAACTGCAAGCCGATGATCCCGTTGATCACCGGAAACACCGGGGGCAGGTCGTACTTCACGGGCTGACCGAAATCGTGGCCGTCGGAGTCCTGGCCCCTGCCGTTGAAGGTCGTCGGTACGCAGCCCGGCTCGGGCGTCGCGTTCGTCGCACCGACGCAGATCACGTTGAAGTGCGTGAGCGCGCCCGTGATCACACCGAGCCCGGCGCCGCCACCGTAGCGAAACGACATCCACTTGGTGATGGGCACGTGGTTGATGAAGGTGAACTCGACCGTGTACCAGCCGAGGCCACCCGAATCGGAGTGCGACGGGTCGAGCACGTAGTCGGCTTCGGCGCCGGCGCCGACGTTGTCGCCCTTGTTGATCCAGACGCCCTGGCCAACCGTGATCTGCTCGTGCTCGAACCCGAGCTGGAGCTCGAGGTTGCCCTTGCGGCGGACCAGGTCGAACCCGTAGCCGAAGTTGCTCGCACCGTCCGCCGCGCGGTCGACGAACAGCTCGAGCAGCCCGGTCGGCACGTGGACACTGCGCAGGCGCAGGTCGATGCCATACTCGACGAGATCCTCGGGGTTGCCCGCGGGCGCAGGCTCCGCCGACGGCGGCGGGCTACCCGCCGGATCTTTGGCCGGTTGGACCGGCTTGTCGGCATCGGTCAGGGCTGCGCCGCCCCAAGAAGTTCCACTGATCGTCAGGATGAGTAGAGACGTGGCTAAACGCATGATTCCCCCAGCGGCTCGACAATATATACTGACGCATGCGGCGTCCCGTATTTCCGACGGGATTCGCAACCCAGATGCGGTGTTGCTCACTCCTCGCGCTTGCCGTACTCGCCTCTTGCAGCGGCGTGGGGCTCGGCGAGACCTGCGCCGGCACCGACGACTGCGCGACCACGCTGCAATGTATTTCTAACGTCTGCCAGGCACGCTGCCTGCGCGCCCCTGATTGCGGCGACGGTTTCTCCTGCGGCGCCGATGGCATCTGCCGCGAAGGCAACGGCCAGCTCGGCGACTCCTGCGTCTCGGAGGTCGATTGTGTCGGCGGTCTGGCCTGCGAGCTCTCCGGGGTCTCGACCACCGCGGGCGCCCTCCAGGCGAGCTGCGTGACAGCCGGTGGCGGGCATCCCGCGAACGCGGCGTGTACCGCCGACAGCGAGTGTCGGAACCACACGTGTGCGCTCGGGCGCTGCATCGATCTGTGCAGGGAGACCCGTGATTGTGGGGTCGGTACGAGCTGCGCCGAGATTCCACGTGTCGAAGCGAACGGCGTGATGTTCGCGGGCTGCCTCCAAGCGACTGGATCGCTCGCGTGGAACATCCCGGTTCATGGCTCGGCCGAGACGATCAAGCTGCCGATCCCGAACACCGCGCAGTCCGTCGCGGTGACGATGCGCGTCGACGATCCGAACCAGGAAGTCGGCGTCACCCACATCACCTCGCCCGCTAACGTCACGCTCCTCGATTTCGCCGATGACCCTTTCGCGGGTCTGGTACGCCATCGTCCAGACGTCGGTCAATCGGTGCTCGCGATGCCATCGACCCCCGATGCGCCCTTGATCCCTGGCGCGTATACGCTCGATGTCCGGTCGTTGAAGCCACCGTTCACGCAAGCGAGCATCGGCACCGCGACGCCGATCGTGACCGCCGTGATCAAGCTCGATGCGAGCGTGATCCTCGATCTTCACTTCTACTTCCTGAACTTCGACGATCACCCGTGCGCCGCAGCCTTCGGGTCCGCGGGCACGTTGAATGCGACGCTCGCGAACAGCGCGACGTTCTTTCAGAACGACTTTCTCGGCAAGCTACGCCAGGTGTTCGCGCATGGCGGCGTCGCGCTCGGGACGCTCTCGTACGAGGACTGCTGCCTCGACGACAACGGCGTGAAACAGGCGCATCCGGATCTCGACGGGCTCGACATCTCGAACGCCGCGGCCTTGCTCGGGCTCGGCAAGCACCGTGTCGGGATCAACGTGTTCTTCGTCCGATCGTTGTCGCCCGTCGGCCTGCAAGCCTTCGGACCCAACCCCGGGCCGGCCGGCCTCGCCGGGACCTCGCAATCGGGCGTGATCATCTCGCTCGATACGCTGTGCTACCGGACCTGGAATGACCTAGCGCGGCTGACCGCTCACGAGCTCGCGCGCTACATGGGCTTGTACGACAACGTCGAGATCGATCCCGCGCAACGCGATCCGATCAGCGACAGCGACCAGACGAGCGCCAATCTGATGTTCTATTCGGAGTTCGGTGGCGCGGATCTCTCGCAAGGTCAGCACGACATCCTCAGCCGCAGTCCGGTCTTGCGATGAGGATCCTCTTGCTCGCGCTGCTCGTCGGACTCGTGGCCTCGGCCCGAGGTTCGACCCCGCTGACCGCGCAGATCCAGAACGTGCTCACGCCGATCGATACGGTGCCGACGCAGCTCGAGCTCGACACCGCGTTCACCGATCACGCTCAGGCGCTCCAGGGACTCGCCGGGATCTCGCTCGACGACGCGACCGATACGGGGATCCGGCTGCGCGCGATCCACGCCTTGACCAAGTACTGCGCGGGAAGTCCATGCGTCGATGGCGACATGGCGCACCAGGCGCTGGTCGGGATCATCCAGGCCAGCCAGGATGCGTCGACCGGTGCGCGGGTGGTCGTGCTGCGCGGGGCGATCGAAGCCCTCGGGCCCCAACGGGTCGGCACCGACCTACCCTTGCTCGTACCGCTACTCGAGCACCAGAGCCGGGACGTTCGGGCGGCGACGGTCCATGCCCTTCGGGACCTCTGCAATACACAAGCGATCAACCCGTTACGGGCGCTGCTCCAGCACGAAACGACCGACCAGGTCCGGCTGGCCATCTCGGAAGCCCTCCGAATTCTCGGTCAGACCCAGCCCTGTCAGTGAGGGTCAGCACAACCATGCGGAATCGTTTGGTTGTACTAAGCGCCGACCGATCGTAGAATTAGAGAGTTCGTGGCTGGGTGCACACCGGTGCACCCCGAGCGATCCCCTATGTCGACCCGCGATTCCAGAGCTCGGCCGCCGCGCACGGAGCCGGCACGCGACGGGCAGCGCGAGCAAACGCAGTCGCTGCAACTCGAGATCGACGACGCACAGCGCGACTCTCATCCATCGCTCGCGGTCGGCACGCATGGCGACGAGCGCACCCGCGTCGAATCGCCAAGCGCGCGCAACGCGCCGCCGGGCAGCAAGCCACCACCGCTGCCGAGCCGCAGCCCCGATGATCCAGATATCCGCATCGGGCAGACGTTCGGCACGTACAAGCTGCAGGAGCTGCTCGGCAAGGGCGGCATGGGCTACGTCTATCGCGCCGAGCATACGAAGCTCGGGCGCGAGGTCGCGCTCAAGTTGCTGCGCGCCGATTACGCGAAGCGCCGCGATGCGGTGAATCGGTTCTTCCAGGAAGCCAAGACCGTCAATCGCGTTCGGCATCGCAACATAGTCGACGTCACCGACTTCGTCGAGCTCGACGACGGCACGACCTTCATCATCATGGAGCTGCTGCGCGGCCAGAGCCTGGGCCGCTGGGCGCGCGAACACTTCGATCTCGCGCGCTCGCTCGCGCTGCTCGTCCAGATCTGCGATGGCCTCGGTGCCGCGCACGCGGTCGGCGTCGTCCATCGCGATCTCAAGCCCGACAACGTCATCGTGGTGCCGACGACGGATGGCGCCGAGATGGTGAAGCTGCTCGATTTCGGGGTCGCCAAGCTCGTCAATCGCGACGACGAGGACGTCGGCTTTCAGACCCAGGCCGGCTCGGTGATCGGCACCCCCGCGTACATGTCTCCGGAGCAAGCCGGCGGCATGCAGGTCGACCAGCGCTCCGATATCTATTCGCTCGGCGCGATCATGTACGAGCTGTTCTGCGGGCAGCCCTTGTTCCGCGGGCGATCGTTTGGCGAGTACGTCCGCAAGCACCTCACCGAGAATCCGGTGCCGCCGCATCAGACCCAGGGTGGCGCGGGGATCAATCCGAACCTCGAAGCGCTGATCATGCGCTGCCTCGCGAAGGAACCGAACGAGCGCTTCGGTCACATCCTCGAGCTCCGCGACGGATTACTCCATCTCCTCGGCGGTGCCACCACGAACCCCGGCGCGATCAGTGGCATCCATCCGCCGAGTGGCTTGCATCACAAGGTCCCGACGCTGATCGCTGCGGACGCGCTCCCGAATCACATGCTGCCGCTGCCACCGCCGAGCCACACCACGCAGCCGACCCCGCATCCCGCGCCCTATCCAGCGCAATACCAGGTGCTGCCAACCATGCCGACCGGCATGGGCCAGGTCTCGAACACGCCCTACAACAACTACACGAGCACGTCCGCGACTGGTCGCTCGCCGTGGGCGCGCTACATCGGGTTCGGTTCGATCGCGATCGCGGTCGGTGTGGTTTGCGCGATGGTCTACATCCACGGGAACCACGATCCCGAGCCAGTCGCTCGATCCGCCCCTGTCGTGGTGCCGCCGCTCGCGCCGCCGCCGCTCGTGGTGCCCGCACCGATCGCGAAGCTGGAGCAGATCGAGCTTCGCTTCGATTCGCTGCCGAGCGCCGGTATCTACGCCGAGGGCCACTCTGCGGAGCTGTGTCGCACGCCATGCGCGTTCAACGTCGAGCTCACCACGGAGAGCGATGCGAAGGGCAAGCGCACGTTCATCGTGCGGAGCCAGGGCTATCTAGACAAGCAGATCGTCGTCGATCTCGGTGCGGCGCAACGCGAGTTCCACGTCACGCTCGATCACGACATGGTCCCGATCGAAGGCGGCTCGGTCGACGAGCCGCTCAAGAAGCCGACGAGAGCGCAGACGAAACTCAAGAAGTCTCCCAAGACCGACAAGCCGGTCGAGCCGGTGAAGCCCGTTGTCGAAGATCCGCCGGTACCCGAAGCGAAGAAGCCGACCGTCCCGGCAACTACGATCGATCCGACCGATACGCACGACCCCTTCAAGTCTCATAAATGACGTCCGCTTTGCTTCGTTGGCTCGTCCTCGCGAGCCTGTGCTTCTTCGCTGTGCCTGCACGTGCCGACGATCTCGCCACGCGCTCGGCGAAGCGCCACTACGAGCGCGGCGAGAAGCTGTTCGCGCTCGGCAAGTTCGATCAAGCGCTCGACGAGTATCAGCAAGCGTTCGATGCCAAGCCGCTCGGCGACTTTCTGTACAACATCGGGCAGTGCTACCGAAACCTCAGCGACTACAACCAGGCGATCTTCTCGTTCAAGAAGTACTTGAAGCTCAAACCCGACGCCGATGATCGCGACAAGGTCGAGAAGCTGATCGAGGAGCTCGAGGAGAAGCAGCAGCGCGGCGAGGGCGAGAAGTTCGCGCCGAAGCCAGATCCCGGCGAGCCCCCGCCGCCCCCGAAGACCGACGCCCCGATCTACAAGAAGTGGTGGTTCTGGACCGGCATCGCGGTGATCGGCGTGGCCGGTGGCGTCGGCGTCTACGAAGCGACGAAGAGCAGCGGGCCGCCGCCGACCGACCTCGGCAATATCGGCCGGGTGTTCTCGTGGTGAAGCGCGGTCTTCGGGTAGCAGGCGTCGCCGTGCTCCTCGCGGCCCCCGCGTGCGGCAGTGGCGAGACGTTCGTGGTGGTGACGGTATCGGCGCGACCGACCGTGCACGATGTCGCGAAACTCGAGGTCACCCAGTCGAGCAGCGGGACCACGCGCACCGATACGCTCGATCTCGGCGCGCACGCGCTGCCCGCGACGTTCAGCATCAGCGCGACGAATCGCGCGGGCGAGCTCGACCTCTCGATCGCCGGTAAGGCGAGTGATGGCTCGAGTGTCGCGATCGGCACCACGACCACGTCGTTCGATCTCGACACCGCGACCGTGCAGCTCGATCCGGCGGACTTCGTGGTCAACACCGACTACGCGATGGACGAGTTCACGACCACGGACTTCGAGACCAGCGGCTACCAGATCTCGGCGACGTCCGATGACAAGTGGACGGTGTCGTTCCGCAACACGTGCACCGATACCTGCAACGTCTTCGCACGCACGATCGGCAGCGATGGAGCACCCGCGAAGACGACCGCCGCCGCGGGCACGAACGCGTATCAGATCACCTCGGCAACGACCCAGGAAGGCGCGTTCTCCGCGATCGCGGGCCAGGGCTCGGCGACGATCGCGGCGTGGGATTTTAGCGACACCGTCGGCACAGGCGTCGGCGTTGCCTGCCGTGGCATCGATGCGAACGGCACGCTCACTCCGGGTCAACGCACGATCTCGACCGACGCGGCGGATACCGTCGTGATCGCGCCGCTGCCGACGGGAAACTTCGCCGTCGCCTGGCAGGTCTACTCGCCCAACGCCGCGATCCACACGATGATCGCGCGGCCGGATTGCACCACGCTGACCACGCTTCCGGTCGCGGTCGCACCGACGGCCGGGACGATCAATGGCCCACACCGCTCGACGGTCGCCGCGAGTGGCACCGCTCTACTCTACGGCTGGATCCAGGACAATGCTGCGTTCGTGCGCGCGACCACGACGAGCACGGCACCCGCGTTCACCAACGCCGCGTTCAAGCTCGCGGATCCTCCGATCGGCGAGACCGCAGAAGCCGTGCGCATCGCGGCCATGGGCTCGGGCTTCGCGGTCGCGATTCGCTACGTCTCGTCGACACTCGGAGCTCCGGGTCAGATCTATCTCCAGCGCACGACCTCGACGGGCGTCGCGATGGGAACGCCGACGCTGATCTCGGACAAATCCGGCTCGGACTTCACGAATGGCCGGCGCGGCTTCGGGATCGCGACCCGCGCCGATGGCATGACGATGCTCGTCTGGTCGCAGTGCGATGACGGCACGGGAGGCCAGTGTGATGGTCGCCTCGATATCTACGGCCGGCTCGTCGATGCGACCGCGACCGTCGTCGGGGCACCCTTCGTCGTCACGTCGACGACCCTGGGCGATCAACAAGATCCATCGGTGGTCGCACTCACCGATGCCTTCGCGGTCGCGTGGACCGATGGCAGTAAGTCCGCGCCGGATACCGATGGCACGGCCGTCCGCGCCCGCGTCATCTACCCTCAGTAGCAGCCCTGCGGTCGCGCACCGCTCCCCGCCCGAGGCGGGGTTGGCGTGTTAGTCAGCTTCTTCGTCGGCGCGGTGATCGATGCCGAGGGCACGCATCTTCTTGTAGAGATGGCTGCGTTCGAGCTGCAGCTCGCGCGCGGTGTTGGAGACATGGTGATCATTCACCTCGAGCGCGGCGACGATGATCTCGCGCTCGGCCGCCGCGACGAGATCCTTGAACGGCACGCCACGCGAGTGCTCGACCTTCATCGCCTTGACGCGCGGGAGCGCATCCCCCACGTCGGCTTCGCTGATCACCTCGGCGTCGCCCGTGAGGATCGCGAGCCGCTCGACGACGTTCTTGAGCTCGCGCACGTTCCCCGGCCAGTCGTGCTGCATGATCATCGTCATCGCGCCCGACGCGACCTTCTTCGCACGACGATCGTTATCGGCGCAGACCTGCGTGAGGAAGTGCTCGACGAGCATCGGGATGTCGTCGCGCCGGCTGCGCAGCGGCGGTAGCTCGATCGGCACGACCGCGAGGCGGTAGTACAAGTCCTCGCGAAATCGGCCTGCGGCGATCTCGGCCGAGAGATCCTTGTTCGTGGCTGCGACGACGCGCACGTCGACCTTGATGGTCTCGCCACCACCGACCCGCTCGAGCTCGCTCTCTTGCAGGACGCGCAAGACCTTGGCTTGCGCGTTCGGCGTCATATCGCCGATCTCGTCGAGGAACAGCGTGCCGCCATCCGCGAGCTCGAACTTGCCGCGCCGCTGTTGGGTCGCGCCGGTGAACGCGCCCTTCTCGTGACCGAACAGCTCGCTCTCGATCAGCTCGGCCGGAATCGCGGCGCAGTTGAGCTTCACGAACGGCCCGGTCTTGCGCTTGGAGTGCTCGTGCACCGCGCGCGCGACGAGCTCCTTGCCCGTGCCGTTCTCGCCGGTGATCAGGACGCGACCGGTGCTCGGCGCGGTCTTGGCGACCTTCTCGAAGATCGCCTTCATCGCGGCGCCGCGCCCGATCATCGCGAAGTCGGTTTGGACCCGACCACGGAGTCGAGCATTCTCGCCACGCAACCGCGCGTTCTCGAGCGCGTTTTGAACGGTGAGCAGCAGCTTGTCGCCGCTGAGTGGCTTCTCGATGAAGTCGTGCGCGCCGGCCTTGGTCGCGTTGACCGCGGTCTCGATCGTGGCATTCCCGGACATCATCACGACGACGACGTCCGGCTTTGCTACCCGAATCTTCGGGAGGACTTCGAGCCCGGTCTCGCCGGGCATCATCACATCGAGGAGCACGAGATCGACGTCGTGTTCGGCGAGCTTCGCGAGGCCCGCAGCCCCACCACTCGCGACGATCACCTGATATCCCTCCAGCTCGAGCGACCGGCGCACGGTCGTGAGGATGTTGGGCTCGTCATCGATGACGAGAATCGTGCGGCGCATGCTACGGCCAGACCCTAGCAGATTTGACTAACGTGCTGCGACCATTTAGGTTTCCAGCCATGGATCACTCGCGTTCCCGTGCTTCGGCTCGCTTCGGCGGCGCTCTGCTAGCGGCCGCGGCCATGCTGTTCGCGTTCGCGTTCACGACGTCGTGCGGTGACACGTCGAAGAAGCCGGGCTGCAAAGTCGACAAGGACTGCAAGAGCCCGCAGGTCTGCGCGGCGAACAAGTGCGTGGAGTGCACGACCGATGATCAATGCGCGAAGGGTAAGCATTGTTCCGCGAATGCCTGCGTCGTGAAGGCGCAGTGCGAGCACGATGATCAATGTGCGGCAGGTCAGGTCTGTCAGGCCGGGGCGTGCAAGGCGTGTGCGGCAGATGCCGAGTGCGGTCCCGGCGGCACGTGTCAGGCCGGTGCGTGTCAACGCCCGAAGAAATGCGCGACCGATAGCCAGTGCGCCGACGACGAAGATTGCAAGGACGGCGTGTGCCACAAGGCCTCGGCGCCGATCACCGATGGCGTGTGCCCGCTCTCGACGGTGTACTTCACGTACGACAGCGCGGGGATCGAGGCGAGCGAACGCGATCGGCTCGACGCGAACAACACGTGCATCACCAAGACCAAGGGCAAGGCGGTGTTCCTCGTCGGGCACACCGATACCTCGGGAACCGAGGAATACAACATCGCGCTGTCCGAGCGTCGCGCACAAGCGGCGGCCGATTACCTCGCGCGGCTCGGTACGGATCCGGCGCGTCTCCAGGTCGTGCCGAAGGGCGAGACCGAACCGTCTGGCCTCGGCGATGACAAAGATCGCCGCGTCGAATTCCAGTGGCATTGAGGAACCTCATGACGAAGCTCATCGCACTCCCGCTCGTGTTCTGGATGACCGGCTGCTTCTGGGTCACGACCAAGAGCGAAGGCGAGACGCTCCGCAAGGACGTCAACTCGCTCAACGATCGCGTCTCGACCAAGGAGAAGGTGCTGGACGACCAGGTCAAGCAGCTCCAGACCGTGATCGATGAAGCGACGAAGGTCTTGAAGCGCAACAATGCGGACATCGGCGCCGATGTCGATGGCCTGCGCTCGGACATCCGCACGACGAACGGGTTGGTCACTGCTCTCAACCAGAGCTTCAGCGACCTCAAGACCGCGATCGACAAGTACAAGCGCGACAACGACACGCGAATGGACGCGCTCGAAGCCCGCGTCGGTCAGCTCGAGAGTGGCAAGCCGAGTGCGAACAGCTCGCCCGATGATCTGTGGCGGCTCGGCTCTGCCGCGTTCGATGGCGGCAAGTTCAACGACGCGATCGAGATCTTCAAGCGCCTCGTCGCGACGTATCCGACGAACAGCAAGGCCGACGACGCGCAGTACTTCAAGGGCCAGTCGTACGGCAAGCTGCTCGATTGGGAGCACGCGATCGGCGCGTACCAAACGCTCGTCGAGAAGTATCCCGACAGCGATCTCGCAGACGACGGGCTCTACTTCGCCGCGCTCGCCGCGCAACAGATGAAGAGCTGCACCGAAGCACGCACGTACCTCGGGCTCGTGAAGACGAAGTACCCGAAGTCGAACGTCCTCTCGTCCGCGAATACGCTCGATGTGACGATCAAGAAGGACTTGAAGAACAAGTCCAAGTGCACGTCGTAGTAGTAGGCGGCTACTTGCCGCCGAGCTTCTTGTACTGATCGAGCCCGTCGGCCTTCAAGTCATACGACGGCGCGAGCTTCGAGTGGCACTTGTTGCACGAAGTGACGCCCTTCTCCTTGTTGAAGGCCTTCATCGCGTCCTTCGCGGCAGGCTGACCGCCCTTCGCGCAGGCCTGCTTCACGAGATCGGTCTTGAGATCTTTGTGCACGCATGGCGCGACACCATCGCCTGCGGAGGCGGAGAAGCTCGCGATGGTGAGCGAACCGACGATGGCGAGAACTGATGCGACGATGCCTAGCTTGCTCATGTACTTCTTCCTCTGCGACGTCCCGAAGAGAGACTCTATTCAAGCAGAGGAAGTTCAGTCATTGAAGTCGCAAAATGCCGCAGCTACTTGCCGCCGGCTTTCGTGAATTGGTCCAGCCCGTCGGGCTTGAGGTCGTACTTCGGGGCGAGCTTGCTGTGGCATACGTTGCAGCTCTTGATCTTCTTGTCCTTCATGAAGGCCTTCATCGCGGCCTTGGCCTCCGGCTGACCGCCCTTCGCGCAGGCCTGCTGTACGAGCTGGGTCTTGAAGGCGGTGTGCACACATGCGTTCGGGTCCGCGGAGGGAGCGACCGGCGGCGCGACCGGGGCGACCTGGCCCGGATCCTTCGGCAGGTTTGGCGCCGGCATCGAGGGAGTGTTGGCGGGTGGCGTGCCTGCGACCGTGGCGACGCCGAGACCGCAGAGAATCACGAAGATCGATGAACCGAGTGCGAGCCTGGTCATGGCGCGCACTCTACCCAGGCCCACGAACCGAAGTCACGACATCGAATGCAAAGATCTCGCAGCTGCGACGACGTCTTCCGAATCGTTCACGGAATGGATCGCGCAGATCGCCGATGCACCCGCGGCGTAGACGTCGGCCGCGTCCCGCGGTGCGATGCCACCGATCGCGACGAGCGGTGTGGAGCCCGCGGCCGCGACGGCCGCGCGAAGGCCCGCGAGGCCCTGGACGGGGTCCGGCTTCTGCTTCGTCTGGGTCGCGAACACCGGCCCGAAGCCGAGATAATCGGCACCCGCTGCGACGGCTAGCCGGACTTGTCCGACATCGTGCGTGCTGACTCCGACGAACAACTTCGGAGCGAGCGAGCGCGCTGCCGCGATCGGAAGATCGGTCTGGCCGAGGTGCACGCCATCGGCGCCGCACGCGAGCGCGATATCGATCCGATCGTTGATGATCAGCGGAATCCCCGCATCGTCGCAGACCGATCGCGCCATCCGGGCGAGCGCGAGCTGCGCGCGTGCCGTGCCCGGCTTCAACCGGACCTGCAGCGCGCATGGACCGATCGAGACCAGCGCGCGCGCGAGCGCTTCATCGTCGCGATCGAGCATCGCGTAGAACCCGCGTAGTTTCATCGCATCTGGAGCTCGAGCTGCTCGAGCTCGCGCGCTTTGTCCCGCAGCTGCGCGGCGCGCTCGAACTCGAGATCTGCGGCCGCCTGCTTCATCTCGCTGCGGACCTTCTCGATCGCGGTGCGTACGCCACCGAGGCTGTCGAGCTTCTTGAGATCGAGCCCGGCGATCTGCATCGCATTGCCTCGCGAGCCCTTCTTCGGCATCGGCTCGGCGACCTGGACATCGAGGATCTTGCGCTTCGTCGAGGCCGGCGTGATCTCGTGCGCGAGGTTGTACGCCTCCTGGACCGCTCGCCGGCGCCGCGTGATCCCGACCGCGTCTTTGATCGACTGCGTCTCTTTGTCGGCGTAGAGCAGTACCTTGCCCTCGACGTTACGGGCCGCGCGTCCGATCGTCTGGATCAAGCTGCGCTCGCTGCGCAAGAAGCCTTCCTTATCCGCATCGAGGATGCCGACCAGCGACACCTCCGGAATATCGAGACCCTCGCGCAGCAGGTTGATGCCGACGAGCACGTCGAACTCGCCGCGCCGGAGATCGCGGATGATCTGGATGCGCTCGAGCGTATCGATATCGGAGTGGAGGTATTTCACCTTCACGCCGATCTCTCGGTAGTACTCCGAGAGATCTTCGGCCATCCGCTTGGTCAGCGTGGTGACCAGGACGCGATCGCCCTTCGCGGTGCGTTCGCGAATCTCCGCGAGCAAGTCGTCGACCTGATGGGCGACGGGCCGGACCTCGACGATCGGATCGAGCAGCCCGGTCGGACGAATGATCTGCTCGACGACGATACCCTTGGCTTCCGCGAGCTCCCACTCCGCGGGGGTCGCCGAGACATAGATCGCCTGCTTCGCCCGCTCGCGCCATTCATCGAACCGCAGCGGCCGGTTGTCGATCGCGCTCGGCAACCGAAAGCCGTGCTCGACGAGGGTCTCCTTGCGCGAGCGATCACCGAGGTACATCGAGCCGATCTGCGGCACGGTCTGATGCGACTCGTCGCAGACGAGCAGCATGTCCTCGGGAAAATAGTCGATCAGGGTCGGCGGTGGTTCACCCGCGCTGCGCCCCGTGAGGTGGCGCGAGTAGTTCTCGATGCCCGAGCAGAACCCCATCTGCTCGATCGATTCGAGATCGTACATCGTGCGTTGTTCGAGCCGCTGACGCTCGAGCAACTTGCCCTGCCGCGACAGCTCGCCGAGCCGATCCTTGAGCTCGACGCGGATCGTCTCCATCGCGCGCCGCATGGTCTCGGCCGGCGTCGCGTAGTGCGATGCGGGAAAGATCGTGATGCGGTCCATCGAACGCTTGATCTTGCCGCGCATCGGATCGATCTCCGACAGCGACTCTACGTTCTCGCCGAACCACTCGATGCGGACCGCGGTATCGGCTTCGTACGCCGGGAAGACCTCGACGGTATCCCCCCGCACACGGAAGGTGCCGCGATGGAAGTCGATGTCGTTGCGCTCGTACTGGAGCTCGACCAAGCGCCGCAACACCGAATCGCGATCGAGCTGAGCGCCGAGCTCGATGTTGCACGTCATCTGCTCGTACGTGCTCCGCGAACCAATGCCGTAGATGCACGACACCGAAGCGACGATGATCACGTCGCGCCGCGACAACAGCGCGAACGTCGCCGCGTGCCGCATCCGATCGATCTCCTCGTTGACGATCGAGTCCTTCTCGATGAACGTGTCGGTCGTCGGAACGTACGCTTCGGGCTGGTAGTAGTCGTAGTAGCTGACGAAGTAGTGGACCGCGTTGTCCGGGAACAGCTCCTTGAACTCGCCGTAGAGCTGCGCCGCGAGGACCTTGTTGTGCGCCATGATCAGCGTTGGACGCTGCTCTTTGTTGATGACGTTCGCGATCGTGTAGGTCTTGCCCGAGCCGGTGATCCCGAGGAGGACCTGGGCCTCGTCGCCGCGCGCGACGCCCTCGGTCAGCTCCTTGATCGCCTTGGGTTGATCACCTGCCGGCTTGTACGGCGAGACCAACTTGAAGCCCGCCGCGGGCAATTTGGGAGCGCGCGCCACGACCCTCAATCTAGCCCGTTTCGGCAACGCGGCGAGTACGTCGCCGCGCAGTTGGCACAGATCCCGACGAAGAAGCACACGAGCGCAAGTGTCACGGAAAGACCTTCTTCCAGGCGGGCAGCCCGCGGATCCGTCCGCGATGGGCGAGTAGATGCGCGTAGCCCGCGATCGGATACAGCGCGTTCTCGGTGTGGATCAGCACCGCAGCGAGCGAGTCCGCGAGCGACAGCGCTTCGTTGGCCAGGTACTCGCGGGACGCCAGGTGGTCGTCGATCACGCGTGCGAACTGGTGAAAACCTGCTTCGTGTCCGGCGACAGCGTGCGGATGTGCCTCGCCTCGCCCCGTGAGCCGCTTCACGTACCGCTCGAAGTTCAACCCTCCCGTGACCGCGCCGAAGTGCGCGGTGATCCAGTACAGCCAGCGCTGGACCTCGGCCCTCGCGCGCGGCGCACTCGGCAGGAGGGTCTGGCCCGCGCACTGATCGCAGAAGTACTGGTTGATCGCGTTGGACTCCCACAACACGAAGTCGCCTTCGACCAGCACCGGAATCTTGCCGTTGGGGTTCACCGCGGCGATCGCGGCGCGATCCTCGAGGCTCCCGAGCTGGACGAGCTTGACGTCGATATCGACGCCAAGGTGAGCCGCGGTCAGGAGCGCTCGGACGGCGTTCGAGGATTGTGTGCTCGCGAAGAGGGTCGGTCTGGTCATGACGGGTCAGCTGCCTTTCTCGACTGGACGTTGGACCCCTCGCGTGACAGCCTTCTGTCAGCTTTCATGCGGAAGAAGTCGCGAATGTTCGCCCTCGCCGAGGCCCTGCGAGCACGGCGGACCGGTGTCACGGCACAGGAGCTAGCCGACCGCTTCGGCGTCACCCTCCGCACGATCTACCGAGATCTCGAGGCGCTGCAGGACGCCGGAATGCCGATCAAGGCCGACCGTGGTCGCGGCGGTGGCTACGCGCTCGACAAGAACTACCAGCTCCCGCCGATCAACTTCACCGCACGCGAGGCCGCGCTCCTCGTCGCGATGTCGCGGTTCGTCGTGGAGCAGCGCTTGATCCCGTTTCCGCAGACGATCACCGGCGCGATCGATAAAGTGCGCGCTGCGCTCACGACCTCCGCGCAGCGCGAGCTGCTCACGCTCGTCGGTCAGCTCCAGCTTGTCGGCGTCCCCGCGCTGCCCATCGCGCCCGCCGTGCGTGAAGCGATCGAGACCGCCTGGTTCGAGAATCGCGCGCTGCGGATCATCTACGCGAAGTCGGCCTATCAGCTCAGCCCGCGGATCGTGAAGATCCGCAACCTCGTGTTCGATCGGCAGATCACCCTGCTCAACGTCGTCGACCTCGAGACCCAAGAAGATCGGCAATTTCGGGTCGACAAGATCCAGTCGGCCACCCTGCTCGATCAGGCGTAAGCTGTCCTGGTGGACCGGTCGAAGTGGATCACGGCCAAGACTCGACGTGCTGACCTGGTCGAGCACGAGCTGGTCCAGGGATCACCTGGCGAGCGTATGATCATGGTACGGCAGTTGACGCGAGACGCCTGGAGTCTCCAGGGGCTCGTGGATGAACCCAGACTTCGCAGAGATCTTGTCCGAACTTATCGCCGCGGGCGCTGAGTTCATGATCGTCGGTGCGTTCGCGGTCGCGGCTCATGGCAATCCGCGCGCGACCGGTGACATCGATATCTGGGTACGACCGTCGCGAGAAAATGCGCAACGAGTCATGCGCGCACTTCGCGCGTTCGGCGCTCCATTGTTCGAGCTCTCCATCGAAGATCTCGTCGACGAGCAGACGGTGTTTCAGATGGGGGTTGCTCCTGTACGCATCGCCATCTTGTGTGGCATCGATGGCGTCTTGTTTGAAGATGCGTGGCCACGTCGGGTCGCGGCGAAACTCGGCGACACCGCGGTACCCGTGTTGAGCCTTACCGATCTCGCAACGAACAAGCGCGCCGCTGCACGGCCCAAAGACCTGGTCGATCTGGCCTGGATCGAGGAACAACTGAAGCGTTAGGTCCGATCGAACATCAGGCGCCAGATCGGGAGCCCGGTCTCCTCGGCGTTCTGCTCGCGCCACGACCGCACGCCATAGGGATTGCCCTCGCGCCAGAACGACCACTCGCCCGCGCGATTCGTGAAGTGGTCGTTGCTCTCGATCGCGGACATCGCATCGAGCGCGATGTCCCAGACATCGGTCTGCACGAACAGCTCGCAGCCGGGCTTCAACAACTTCGCGACGCCCGCGATCAGCACCGGATCGACCATGCGGCGGTCGCGATGCGCGCGCTTGAACCACGGATCGGGGAAGTTGATGTAGATGCGCTCGGCGCGCGCGTCGCCAAACACCTGCGGTAGGTGGAGTTGTGCGTGACAGAACACCGCGGTGACCGGGAGGCCCGTGACCTTCGCGCGCTTGTTGACGAGCTCGACGAGATCCTCGCGAATCTCGAGCCCGACGTAGCTCCTCGACGGGTCGCGCGCGGCTCGCTCGAACAAGAATTGCGCCTCGGCGCACCCGATCTCGACCTCGAGCTCGCGCGCCGGATCGAGGACGGGAGGCACGCCGTGGAACCGTTCGAAGAAGAGCGCCGTGGGATCGACGTGCTGACGGATCCGCACGGTTAGACCCAGCGCGTGTCGAGGGCGACGAACCCGAACTGGCGAACATTGAGCGGCGACTCGAGGTCAGCGAGCTGATCGCGATCGACCCAGCGATAGCCGTCGAACTCGTCGTTCGGCACGACCTCCGCGGCCTGCGGCACCTGACACACGAACACGAAGTTCATGTGCATGCCTTTGCTGCCCGCTTGATGCTCCTCGTAGCCAAGGAGCCCCGGCGGCACGCCATCGAGTGCATCTTTGATCGGCAAGAACGCGCCTTCGAGCCCGGTCTCCTCGCGGAGCTCGCGCTTCGCGGCTTCGAGGGGGGTCTCGCCCGCCTCGAGCTCGCCACCGATCGGGAGCCACGTCTGCAACCGGCGGTGCGAGATCACGAGCACGCTGTCGCCCCGCCGCGCATAGACGGCGACCGAAAACGCGCGGCGACCGTCCGTCATGGCAAGACCTCGAACGAGAGCGCATTCGACGCACGATTGTTCACCGTGATCACGAGGTCGGTCGTGCCGATCGCCGCGTTCTCGGGAACGATGATCGTTGCCGAGGTCGCGGAGTACGCCGTGATCTGCGCATCGATCGCGGGGAATTCGAGGCCGAACTGGATCGTCGCGGCGACAGCCATACAGTCGCTGCTCGTACCGCAGAGTCGCGCGCCACTCAACGTCACAGTGGAGGCGTGTGAGGCGGCCGGCGGCGAAGCCGCGTCGAGCGCGGGCCCCGGCTCGGCCGCGCAGGCCGCCAGAAATAGCGTCACCCCGCTGAGGCCCCGCATCTGCGCTTGCACCATACCCGAGCCCGACGTAGCTTGCCGCCGAATTGCCGGAACAGGACACCCGCCCGCCTACTCGAATCGGATGTGTCGACGTGCCCGCGCGCGTCGACCGCGAGAAGTTTTTCAAGGAGCTCACGTTTTGCGAGCTCACGGCGCTGTTCAACGGCCCGCAAAAGCCCACGACGTTCGCGAAGTGGGCGGAGCTCGCGCCCGCGCAGACGATCGGCCTTGTCGCGCCGTTCGTGATCACGCATCGCAAGGCCCCGGCCTCGGCGCAGCCCTGGCCGAGTGATGGAACCACCGGCGATTTTCGCGATTCTCCGCTGTCCCGTGCCGCGCTCGCCGAGCTCGTCACCGCGGCCACCGAGACCAAGGCCGCGGCGGTGGTGTTTCGTTCGGCCGATAACTTCTCGGCGTCGGCTGGAAATCGCGATCAGCTCAAGCAGTTTTTCGGCGAGATTGCCCCTGCGGACCTGTTCTCCGGCGCCGAGCGCGTGTGGATCCCCGGCGGTTTGTGGGATCTGCGCACCGCCGTCAAGCTCGCAGGTGAGCTCGGCGTCACGTGTGCGTTCGATCCGCTCGTCCGCGATCCTAACGACCCCGCCGAGATCCACTTTGGACTCGATGTGACGTCGTTGTATCTCCGCATCGACAGCGCCCGAACCGGTCTGATCCGGAACGAAAAACTAGAGGACCTCGTCGCGCTCGTCGAGCACTACGAAGCACTGCCGGTCACGGTCGTCTTCGCGTCGCCAGAGCGCTGGCAGGACGCGCGCAATCTCAAGAAGTTGCTGACCAGTTAGAAGACGAAGGTCGAGCTCGGAACAGGCAGCTCGCCGGTCTTCTTCTGCATTTCGAGGATGTTGAGCGAAGACCTCCGCTCGACCATCTGAATGATGGGTTGAGACTTTCTCACTGAAGCCACCGCAACGGTCTTCTTGGTGCGAGTGACGGTTGCCTTACGCGCCGCAGGGCGAGCAGTCGGTCCACTATTTCGCATTCAAATCCCCCAGAAAGCTGTCCGTTGAAGACTCTACGGATCCGGTTCATGGAGTGTCAATGTAGGCAATCGATTCCTTTACTTCGCGCCCTGGACCCACTATAAACGTCGGGCTCTTTTCCTGGAGTTACGTGGATTTATGGACGCTAAGACTGGATTCGAGATCACTCTGGGCAGCGGTGCTGCATGGCAGGTCGGTGGCGATGTTGTGGCTTTCGTAACATTCGGCGATCCCTCCAAGGACCCCGTTTTCAAATCAGCTGACCAAGCGCTCGGGGGCCTGCTGTCCGAGGTCGCGCTGTCGGAGTCGTTCGAAGGCAAAGCCGGCCAGTCGCTGGTCCTTCACACGCACAAGAAGCTCGCCGCCAAGCGCATCGTCGTGATCGGCGCGGGCCCGAAATCGGACTTCGCGAACGCGAACATGCGTGACGTGTCCGCAGCGATCGCTCAGATCGCGAACAAGACGCTTTCGGCGTCCGTGGCCTTGGTGATGCCGCAGCTCGGTGCGAATCGCGAAGCGGCGCTCGTGCAGCTCCTCACCGAGGGTCTCTACCTCGGCACGTACAAGTTCGGCCGCTACCTCACCAGCGACGAGGCCAAGCGTCCGCACACGCTGAAGAGCGTTGCGATCCTGCGAGACTTCAAGGGTGCCAAGGCGAGCGCGGCGCAAGCACGTGCGTTCGCCACCGCCGTGGTCCGCGGCACGACGATCGCGGCCGCCACGAACCACGCGCGCGACCTCATCAACGAACCGGCCGCCATCGCCACGCCGCTGCACCTCGCGGCCGATGCGCAGGCGATCGCGAAGAAGCACAAGGGCGTGCTCACGGTGACCGTGCTCGACGAGAAGAAGTGCGCCGAGCTCGGGATGGGCATGTTCCTCGCCGTGGGCCAGGGCTCCGACGAGAGGTCCGCCTTCATCCACATGACCTACAAGCCCGCTCAAGGGAAAAAGCCGAAGAAGAAGATCTGCTTCATCGGCAAGGGCGTCACGTTCGACTCGGGTGGCTACTCGCTCAAGCCCTCGAACGCGATGGAGGACATGAAGATCGATATGTCGGGCGCCGCCGCGGTGATCTCGGCGATGGACGCGATCGCGACGCTCGGTTCGGAACACGAGGTCCACGCGATCGCCGCGTGCTGCGAGAACCTGGTCTCGGGGCGCGCATACAAGCTGGGCGATGTCTTGAAGTCGATGGACGGCACGACCGTCGAGATCAACAACACCGATGCCGAAGGTCGGCTGACGCTCGGCGATGCGATCACCTACGCGCGCACGAAGATCCAACCCGACGAGATGTTCGACTTCGCGACCCTCACCGGCGCCTGCATGGTGGCGCTCGGACCCTACACGGCGGGGGTGATGTCCGATCACGAAGCGCTCGTACGCAGCTGGCTCGGCGTGGCCGAGCGCAGCGGTGAAGACATGTGGCGGCTGCCGCTGAACCCACGGCTGCGCGAGCAGCTCAAGTCGCCGATCGCGGACATGCGCAACACCGGCGATCGGTTCGGCGGCGCGATCACGGCGGGGCTGTTCCTCAAGACGTTTGCCAAGGACACGCCGTGGGTCCACGTCGACATCGCGGGTCCGGCCTCGACCTCGAGCAATCGTCCCAGCCAGCCCAAGGGTGGGACAGGGTACGCGGTCGCGACGATCGTCGAGTACGCCGCCAAGGCCTGAGCGACGGCGCGACGCGCCAGGCTATTTTCCGAGCAATCTCAGTTGCTTAGATCTGTGCCTGGCTTGACAAACCCGACCCTTGCCGGTATAGTTTTGCGGTAGAGGTTCCAACACTTGAAGCAGCAATTCGCAGTCGGTGACAAAGCGGTTTATCCGGTGCACGGAGTGGCCGAGGTCGTCGGGCTCGAGAATCGCGACATCGGCGGGAGCGCGGTCCCGGTCTACATCCTCAAGATCATCGAGACCGGGATGAAGATCATGATCCCGACCACGAACGCAGGTTCGGTCGGGCTTCGCGATCTGATCAGCGCGAAGCAGGTCAAGGAAGTGATCTCGATCCTGAAGTCGCGCGATATTCCTCGCGACACGCAGACGTGGAATCGTCGCTATCGCGAGTACATGGAGAAGATCAAGACGGGCTCGATCTTCGAGATCGCCGAGGTCATGCGTGATCTCTCCGTGCTGCGACTCACCAAAGAGCTCTCGTTCGGCGAGCGCAAGATGCTCGACACCGCGAAGGGCTTGCTCACCCGCGAGCTCGCACTCGCGAAGGGTGTCGAGGCAGCCAAGATCACCGCCGAGATCGATGCGATCTTCGCGGCTGCGGCGGCCTGATTCCTAGAACCGCAGGAACGCGCTGCCCCACGTGAGGCCCGCGCCAAAGGCGACGAGGCAGACCAGGTCACCCGGCTTGATCTTGCCGAGCTCGATCGCCTCGTGCATGCAGATCGGGATCGTCGCGGCGGTCGTGTTGCCGTACTTCTGAATGTTGTTGTGCATCTTCTCGGGCGGCAACCCGATCATCTGCGCCACCATCTGATTGATCCGGAGGTTCGCCTGGTGCGGAATCACCATGTCGATGTCGGCGATGCTCTTGATGCCGTTCGCCTGCATGCCCTCCATGATCGCTTGTGGCATGCGCGTCACGGCGTGCTTGAAGACGTTCTTGCCCTTCATCTGAGGGAAGTGCTTGCCCGCCTCGAGATCCTCCGCGCTGAGCCGCGGATGGTTGCGGCTCGCGGGAGTTTCTGTCCACAGGATCTCGGCCTCGGTGCCATCCGCATGGATGTGCGTCGAGAGGATCATGTGCGCTTCGTCGGTCGCGACGCCGATCACGGCAGCGCCGGCGCCATCGCCGAAGATCACGGTGATATCGCGACCTCGGGTCGAGACATCGAGGCCCGTGGATTGGATCTCCGCGCCGACCAGCAAGATGTGCTTGAAGTTGCCGCTGCGGATGTAGGCATCGGCGATCGAGAGCCCGTAGATAAAGCCGGTGCACTGCTGGCGGATGTCGAGGCACGGCACGCCCTTGTGGCCGATGCCGAGCTCGCGCTGCAGGAGCACACCCGTGCCAGGGAAGTAGATATCGGGAGATAGCGTCGCGTAGATGATGAGATCGAGGTCCTCGGCGGCGATGCCGGCCTTCTCGATCGCTTCGCGACTCGCCTTGGCGGCGAGACCCGCGCCCGTCTCACCGGGCGAGACCCAGCGTCGCTCTTCGATGCCCGTGCGCTCGACGATCCACTCGTGGGTGGTCTCCATCTTCGCTGCGAGATCATGGTTCGTGACGACGCGCGACGGAACGGACATGCCGACGCCCATGATTCGGCTTCGATTGGTCATCACGTAGCTCCGTAACACACCGCTTCGAAGCAGATCGAGCAATATTCGGGTCTATGCACGTGCTGCTCGTTCGACATGGCGAGACGCCATGGAATCGCGAAGGTCGCTATCAAGGCCGCACCGATATTCCGCTGTCCGCCGACGGTGAAGCGCAGGTGAGGCGACTGGCCGAGCGGTTGCGCAGCGTGTCATTCAAGACCGCGATCGCGTCGCCCCTCAGCCGCGCGAAGGCCACGGCCGAAGCGATCCATCGTGGACCGCTCGAGCTCGATGCCGGCCTGCTCGAGATCTCGCATGGCGAGTGGGAAGGCAAGCTCGCGAGCGAGGTCGAGCTCTCGCACGCCGAAATGTTTGGCGTGTGGCGCACGGCGCCAGGGCGCGACACGAAGGCAGGTCCGAAGGCCGAGTCCCTTGGCGATGTGGAGGCGCGGGCGTGGCCGGTGCTCGAGCGGCTGTGCGAGACGCTCGGCCAAGGTGATACGGGGTTGCTCGTAGCGCACGATGCGGTGAATCGCGTGCTCTTGTGCCGCGTGCTCGGGCTCCCGCTCGAGCGCGTGTGGAAGTTTCGCCAGGCGCCAGCCGCGCTCAACGTGCTCTCGGGCCCGTCCCTCAGCGAGCTCCAGGTCGTGCGATTGAACGATTCGGACCACTCGACCCCGTTTCTCGACAACGCGCAGCACAAGGCTCTCTAGCGATCCTGGCGCGTCGTTTGCTGAGTTCTTCGGCATGGACAGCATCAACAAGAACCAGCCGGAAGAAAACCACCAGGATCTCGCAGGAGCTCCCGCGGTTACGAAGATCCAGGAGCTCGTGAAGCAGGCCCCGACGTGCTTCTTGTGTACGTCGATCACGACGAACAAGAAGTTCGAGACCCGACCGATGGCGGTCCAGAAGGTCGATGACGAGGGCTTCTTGTGGTTCTTGAGCGCGAGCGACAGCGCGCACAATGCAGAGATCGCGAAGGACTCGGCGGTCCAGCTGTTATTCCAGGGCTCGCCGCATTCCGACTTCTTGACGCTCTACGGGACGGCGACGATCGGTCGCGACAAGGCCAAGATCGCAGAGCTCTACCAGCCGATCATGAAGACCTGGTTTACCGAGGGTGAAAACGACCCGCGGATCACGACGATCTGCGTGCGTCCGACGCAGGGCTACTACTGGGATACCAAGCACAACCGCGCGATCGCATTTGCGAAGATGGTGGTCGGCGCGATCACCGGCAAGACCCTCGACGATTCGATCGAGGGCACGCTTCGCGTGTGACCTGACCACGAGGGACAGCTCGTGACCCGGCGCAAGCCGCACGCAATCGGCGCGGCGGGCTCCGATCGGAGAGCGCAGAGCTGAGCTAGACGTCGAGGTTGCGCACGTTGAGTGCGTTCTCTTCGATGAACTCGCGGCGGGGCTCGACGAGATCGCCCATCAGCTTGGTGAAGATCGCGTCGGCGTCTTCCATCTCTTCGACCTTCACGCGCAGCAGCGTGCGGAACTGCGGATCCATCGTGGTCTCCCACAGCTGCTCCGCGTTCATCTCGCCGAGGCCTTTGTAGCGCTGGATCTGCAGTCCCTTGCGGCCGCGGTCTTCGATCAGCTGCGCGATCTCGTCCCAGCCGCCGATCGGCTGGGGCTCGTCGTTCGAGCCTTCGGTGACGAGCTTGAGCGGCTCGACCAGCTTGGTCTTGAGCTCTGCGCTGATCTCCTTGAGGGTCTTGAACTCGGAGCTGCGCACGAGCTCGGCGTTGATCACGGTGTGACGACGCACGCCGTGCTGACCGGCGCCGAAGCGAACTTCCCAGGTCCCGTGCTCGGTATCTTCGGTGTACTCGGCGACCGCTTGCCCGAGCTCGCCGTGACGCCGCGCGATATCGGCCATCACCTTGGCTTCGATACGCTCGAGCTTGTCGCGATCTTTGAGATCGGCCTCCGAGAGCTGCGCGTTCGCGTACTCCGAGGCGATGCGAATGTCGACGCGCTTGTCGAGCTGCTTGCGGAGGCCGCGTGCGGTCGTGATCCGCGTGACGATCTTCGCGAAATCTTCGCCGGTGATCGACGAGCCATCGCCCGAGAGCAGCGAGGTCTCCTTCGTCACGCTCGAGAGTAAGTACTCCTCGAGCGCGCCCTCGTTCTTCAGATACATCTCGGTCTTGCCCTTCTTGATCTTGTAGAGGGGCGGTTGCGCGATGTAGACGTGACCCTTTTCGAACAGCTCGTTGAAGTGACGGAAGAAGAACGTGAGGAGCAGCGTGCGAATGTGCGCGCCGTCGACATCGGCATCCGTCATGATCACGATCTTGTGATAGCGGAGCTTGTCGTAGTTCTTCTCCTCGCCGACGCTCGTTCCTAGCGCGGTGATGAGCGTGGTCAGCTCGGTCGAGCCGAGCATGCGATCGAAGCGGACCTTCTCGACGTTCAAGATCTTGCCGCGGAGCGGGAGGATCGCCTGGTACTTCGGGTTACGGCCCTGCTTGGCAGAGCCGCCTGCGGACTCACCCTCGACGATGAACAGCTCGCTCTCGACCGGATCCTTAGAGGAGCAATCGGTGAGCTTGCCGGGCAACGAGGTGAGCGACAGCGCGCCTTTGCGCTGCACCATCTCGCGTGCCTTGCGTGCGGCTTCGCGCGCCTGCGAGGCGACCATCGCCTTGTTGATGATGGTCTTGGATTCTTTCGGATGCTGCTCGAACCACTGGCCGAGCTTGTCGCCCACGACCGCGCCGACCGCGGTACCGACCTCGGACGAGACGAGCTTGTCCTTGGCCTGGTTCGAGTACTTCGGATCGCCGACCTTGACCGAGATGACCGCGGTGAGACCTTCGCGAAGATCCTCGCCCGACAGGCCGGTCTTCATGTCCTTGAGCAGCTTGTACTCGGTCGCGTAGTTATTGATCGTCCGCGTCAGCGACGTGCGAAAGCCGGTGAGGTGCGTGCCGCCGTCGCGATTCTTGATCGTGTTCGTGAACGTGGTCACGAGCTCGGAGTACGAATCGTTCCACTGCATCGCGACTTCGACTTCGCAGCCTTCGTACTCGCCCTTGATGGCGATGACCTCGGAGACCGCGGTCTTGTTCTGGTTGAGATCGACGACGTACTGCGCGATCCCACCCTCGAACATGTACTGGACGCGCTTGTCGTTGCGCTCGTCGAAGAGATCGATCTCGAGGCCGCTGTTGAGATACGCGAGCTCGCGCAGCTTGGTAGCGAGCGTATCGAACGAGAACTCGAGCACGTTCTTGAAGATCGTGGGATCGGGGTGGAACGTGATCTTGGTGCCGCTGCGATCGGTCACGCCAGTTTGCTTGAACTCCGTCGTCGGGATCCCGGCGCCGTACTCCTGGTACCAGACCTTGCCGTCGCGCCGGATCTCGAGCTTCAACCAGTCGCTGAGCGCATTGACCGCCGAAACGCCGACGCCGTGCAGACCACCGGAGACTTTGTAGCCCGCGCCGCCAAACTTGCCGCCAGCGTGGAGCACGGTCATCACGAGCTCGGCGGTCGGTCGGTTCTCGATCGGGTGGTTGCCGGTCGGAATCCCGCGGCCGTTATCCTCGACGGTGACGGAGTTGTCGTAGTGGATGATGATGCCGATGCGCGTGCAAAAGCCCGCGAGATGCTCGTCGACCGAGTTGTCCACGACCTCGTGCACGAGGTGATGCAGACCGGTGCCGTCATCGGTGTCGCCGATGTACATGCCGGGCCGCTTTCGAACGCCCTCGAGGCCCTTCAGGATGCCAATCGAGCCTTCATCGTAGGTCGGCGCAGCGGGTGGAGTCGTGGTGGGATCGGCCATGGAAAACGTACAGTCCGGGGAGTCCTTTAGGTAGCACATCGCCACCTGGGACAGAAGGGATCATGTTCCGGATTTCACGAGGAAATCTGGCCATTTTCGATCCGGTAATCGGCGCGATCACGGGACAGCAAAACATGGCTCCCCGCGGTGGTCGTGATGAAGCACTGACCGGCCTTGTTCGCGAGGTGCTCGAACAGGAATTCGTTGCGGCTGGGATCGAGCTCGCTCGAGACGTCGTCGAGCAACAAGATCGGGAGCTCGCCGTGGGTCTTCGCGAGGATCGCGAGCTCCGCGGTCTTCCACGCGAGCATGATCGCGCGCAGCTGACCCTGCGACGCGAAGTCCCCGGCATCGCGGCCATCGAGATCGAACGCGAGATCGTCGCGATGGGGTCCGCTCTGCGTCGATTCGGTCGCGATGTCGCGCGCGTGGGTCTCGTGCAGGTGGGCGAGGATCTCTTCGACGGTCAGCCCCGCGGTCTTCGAGACGTAGCGGACACCGGCGCGATGTGGGCTGCGGCCGATCGCCTGGAACGCGTCTTCGAGCGCCGGCTGGATCGTGTGGACGAACCGGGCACGCGAGCTTGCGACGACCGAACCGAGCTGCGCGAGCTGGAGGTCGTAGACCTCGAGCAAAGCGCTGACGCGGCTTGCCACCAGCCCTTGCGCGGCTTGCTTGAGCACGGTGTTGCGCTGCTTGAGGACCTTCTCGTAGTCCTGGATCGCGCCCAGGTATTCGGGCCCCTGGTTGAACACCGCGCGGTCCAAGAACCGCCGCCGATCGCTCGGTGAGCCACGTGGTAACGCGAGATCCTCGGGCGTGAATACGACGACGTTGAAGCCGCCGAAGTAGCGCGCGATCGGGCGCATCGGCTTGCCATCGAGCATCACCTTTCTCGAACCCGGCGAGAGCGCCACCTCGTAGATCCTCGTGAGCCCTTCTCTCTCGACCCGCGCTCCGAGCTGGGCCTGCGGCTGCTCGAACGCGATGAGGTCGGCCAGGCGGCTCGTACGGAACGAGCGGAGCGTCGCGACGACGTAGATGGCCTCGAGCAGGTTCGTCTTGCCCTGGCCATTCTGGCCAACGAAGACGCTGAACCGTTCCCGCGGAGCCAGCTCGACCGGCGCGAGATTGCGGATCCCGGACGCCGTGAGCAGCGAGATCTTCACGCGATCAGATGCGCATCGGCATCACGACGCCGAGGTAATCGTCGCCGCTGAGCGGACGAATCAGGCCCGGGTCGAGCTCGTTGCCGAGCGAGATCGTGATCTGGTCGCACGCCATCTGGCCGAGGAGCTCGACGACGTACTTCGGGTTGAACCCGATGGCGATCGCATCGCCGTTGTATTCCGCATCGAGCTCTTCACGAACCTCACCGAGGTCCGGGTTGTCGCTCGTGATGGTCAGCCCTTCACGGGTTGCGGCGAGCTTTACGCCGCGGGTCTCCGACGACATCAGCTGGGCTCGCTTGAGCGAGTCCACGAAGCGACCACGGTCGACCGTGATGACCTTCTTGTGCTCCTTCGGAATCACCTGCTCGTATGGCGGGAACTGCGCATCGATGAGCTTGACCGCGATCGCGATGTCTTCCTGCACGAGGAACAGGTGCGGGGTCTTGATCGCGAGCTTGCACGACGGTCCCGACTCGAGGACCTTTTTCATCTCGAGCAGGCCCTTCTTCGGGATGATCACGCCAGCCGAAAGCTTCGGGCCATTCGCGATGGTGCGCTCGACCTTCGAGAGGCGATGCCCGTCCGTCGAGACCATGCGTGCCTTGGAGCCGTCGCTCTCGAAGAACACGCCGTTGAGGTGAAACCGCGTCTCGTCGTTGCAGACCGAAAACAGCGTCCGATCGATCATCTCGCGGAGCACCGCGCTCTCGATGCTCGTGTACGTCGCTTCGCGATGGTCGGGGACGCGTGGAAAGTCGCGGTCGGGCATCCCGACGATGCGGTACGTGACCTTGCCCGAGCGGATCTCGGCCCAGTTGTTGTCCGCTTTCTTGAGCGTGACTTCCTCGCCCGGAGCGTTCGCGACGAGCTCGTAGAGGTTCTTGGCGCCGAGCGTGATGCCGCCTTCGTGCGCATTCGTGCTCTTGAGCTCTGCGGTCAGCGAGACGTTGAGATCGGTCGCGGCGACGAGCAGCTGGTTCTTGCCTTGCGTCCGCAGCAGCACGTTGGCCAGCATCGGCATCGTGCTCTTGCGGTCAGCAATGCCTTGAGCGAGCCGCAGTCCGCGCAGGAATTCGTGCTTTGCGATTTTAAATTCCATCGTCCTTTTCCTCGGTCCGCTCTGCTCTTCTTATATTCAGATTTAAGATCTGACTTAGTAGTAGGAAGTAGAAGGTGCTGTGAACAGTGTGGGTAACTCGGTAACCCATTACGACGTCTGTTCTTTCGTCAGCTCAGCACGAGGGTCTGACGTCGTCGGTCTACGGTGGTTGCCATGAACCAAAGGTGTGGACAAGTCCGACGAGGATTTCGTCCAGATTTGATCCACAGGGTTGTTAACCGTTTTAGGCACAGGGCAAATCACTTCAGAATCATCGATTCGATCGCGTGCAGCTCGGAGCGCAGCGAAGCGTCTTCCTTGAGCCGTTCGGCGATCTTTTGGACGGCCGAAATCACGGTCGTGTGGTGCTTGCCACCGAACGCTCGGGCGAGGTCCGGATACGAATCTTTGGTGTGGTGACGCGCCAGGTACATCGCCACCGCGCGGGGATTCGCGAGCGACTTGTGCCGGCGGTCGGATTTGATCTCGGCGGTCTTGAGGCCGTAGTAGCTCGCCACGGACTTGATGATGGTCTCGCACGTGATGATCTCGCGGGGACGCGTGATCGAGCCGCTGAGCGTCTCCTGCGCGAACTCGAGGTCGATGCGGCGCTTCGAGAGCGAGGCATACGCGGCGAGCCGGATGAGGGCGCCCTCGAGCTCGCGGACATTCGATTTGATCGCCGACGCGATATAGAGCGCGACATCATCGGGCAGCGTCACGGCCTCGACGGCGGCCTTCTTGCGAAGAATGGCGATGCGAACCTCGAGCTCGGGAGGTTCGATATCGGCGAGCAGGCCCCACGCGAAGCGCGTGCGCAGGCGATCGGCGATGTCCTGGATCTCGTGCGGCTTACGATCGCTGGTCAGCACGATCTGCTTGTGGTTCTCGTGGAGCGCGTTGAACGTGTGGAAGAACTCGTCCTGCGTGCTCTCCTTGTTGGCGAGAAATTGCACGTCATCGATGAGCAGCACGTCGATGCCCTCGCGATAGTTGCGCCGGAAGTCGTGCATCTTGCCGGTGCGAATGGCCTGCACGTACT
The DNA here is from genome assembly GCA_025357755.1 of Kofleriaceae bacterium. Classification (GTDB taxonomy): domain Bacteria; phylum Myxococcota_A; class Polyangia; order Haliangiales; family Haliangiaceae; genus JABFXX01. The sequence goes on from JANXOP010000302.1 coordinate 100,539, forward strand.
CGTTCATGAACCGCTCGCTCGAGATGTAGACGATGCGCGCGCCCGGGCGGTTCGCGAGCTGCTGGTGACCGATCGCGTGGAGGAGGTGGGTCTTGCCCAGGCCCGCACCGCCGCAGATGAACACCGGGTTGTACTTCGGCGGGTAGCTGGAGGCGGCGGCCTGAGACGCAGCGAACGCGAGCTGGTTCGAGGGGCCTGCGACGAACGTCTCGAACGAGTAGCGGGGGTTGAGCGTGGCGTTATCGGGGACGCGAAAGCCCGGTTCGTCATCGGTCATCGTCGCGGCCGTGACCGCGTGCAAGGTTCCGGAGCCGTTCGTGTGGGTCGGTTGGGTCGGCTGGGTCGGCTGGGTCGCCACGGGAACGACGTTGTTCGGAGACGACCCCTGCGGCAATTCGACCGGGCCATCGGGCATGCGGTCATTGCCGTCGGGCTCGAACTCGATCCGGACTTCCACCCCGAGCTCCTTGAGCTCGATGATCAGGCCGGCGAGGAAATTAGATTCGAACCAGACCCGGACGTAACTGTTGGGTGCACGGAGCTTGAGGGTGGCTCCTTCCCACGAGGCAACCTCGATCGGACGCAGCCACATGTCGTAATTCTGCGGAGATACGCGTGATCGCAGTCGATCGACGGCCTCGGTCCAGAGAAAGTGCTGTGTCATTCACCAAAACCTTGTAAAAGCGTGGTGTTAGATATCTTGCCTGCACAAGATAAGAACACCTGTTCCAGAAGTTATTCACAGCCTCTTCTGGACGATTCCCGTAGTCCTGTCAGCGACTTGTCCACAGGAGAAAACGAGGCCTTGGTAACAGATGGCGATTTCACTCCGCAAGCGGAATCCGTCTCCAATTGAACTCCGGAATCTGCGGTTTTCCGAGGAGCAATCCGGAGCGGTCCGGGTGAGGTCGGGAGCGGAGGTTGTCCGGACCGTTGTCCGGATGCTTAGACTCGAAGTCTTGACTCGGCGTACGCACCCGAGTATCGATCCCGCTCCGTTCAGCGTTCCCCTGGAGATTTGCCGTGTCTAAGCGTACGTACCAGCCCCACAACAAGAGCCGCAAGCGCACGCACGGTTTCCGTGCCCGTAAGAAGACCCGTGGAGGCCGCGAGGTTCTTCGTCGCCGCCGTGCGAAGGGTCGCAAGCGGATTTCGGTAACCACCGCGAAGAAGTAAGGGTTTGCGCATCTCGAAAGAGATGCGGCTCCGGCGTCGGCCCGAGTTCGTTGCCGTGCAATCCGAGGGGCGGAAGCTCCATGGCAAGCACGTGCTGGCGATCTCGCGCAAGCGGGGTGATTCCAAGCTCTCTGGACGACTCGGACTGACCGTGACCAAGAAGATTGGGAACTCGCCCGTCCGCAACCGCGTCCGAAGAATGCTTCGCGAGTGGATGCGACTGCACGGCTGGGTTCCGGCAGGCTGGGACGTGGTTCTAGTTGCCAAGGAGTCTTCGGCGCGGCAGCTTCACCCCGAAGATTTCGCAACGGATCTCACTCGGCTCCTGCGGTCTTTCTCGTCATGACACTTCGCACGGATGGCATCGCAACTGTTCACGCCGCACTCGTGTGGCTCGTGTTGTTGCCGATCCGTTTTTATCGACGCGTGCTCTCGCCGATGAAGCGCACGCCGACGTGCCGGTTCCTGCCGACGTGCAGTGAATACGCCGTCGAAGCGGTTCAGAAGCGCGGCGTCATCGTCGGTGGCGCGCTCGCTACGTGGCGGCTCGCCCGCTGCAATCCCTTGTTTCGCGGTGGCTACGATCCAGTGCCCTGCCGGCACTGCGAGGAGTTGAATGCAGGACCAAGGTAAGCGGCTCATCATCGCCGTCGCTCTCGCGCTCGGCGTGTTGCTGCTGTGGCAGAAATTGTTTCCTACGAAGGAAGAGCCCAAGCCCGCGGGTGCGGGCTCCGGTAGCGGCGCCCTCGTCGTGGGCTCTTCGGCGAACAAGCCGACCTCGCTCGTCGGATACGACGGTGATGCGCCGACGGCACAGGCGCAGATCATCACGCTCAAGTTCCCGGACTTCGCCGCGGAGTTCACGAACATCGACGGGGCGCTCAGCTCGTGGCACCTCAGCGATGCGCGTTACGTCGGTGACATGACGAAGGGCCAGCTGGTCGCGGATCAGCCCGACCTCGCGCTCGGCTTCACGAAGAGCTCGACCTTCAAGCTGCCCAAGCACGCGGTGTGGACGGGCACGCAGCTCGACGACCATCGCGTCCAGTACAAGCTCTCGACGGACGCGCTCGACATCACGAAGACGTTCGAGGTGGTGCCTGACTCCTACCTCGTGCGGCTCACGGTGGGGATTACCGCCAAGCAGGCAGGCAAGCAGCGCCTCGCGCTGTCGACCTATCAGTTCCAGGATCCGAAGAACGTCGGTGGCGGCTCGAGCCGGATCGCGCCGCGCGTGTGGAACAGCTCCACGATGCGCGATGGCGCGGTCGTGCAGTCCGAGCTCAAGGATGTCCAAGAGCATCCGCGCTTCGAGCCGAACGTCACGTGGTCGGGCTTCGAGCATCCGTTCTTGCTCGTCGTGTTCTCGCCCAAACCGGTGCAGACCGGCAGCGTCGTCGAGAAGCACTCGTACGCCGATGACGCCGGTCACATGCGGACGGACCTCATCTATCAGGAGATCGAGCTCAAGCCGGGTGCCGGCGAGTTCACGCGCGAGATCGTCGGTTACCTCGGCCCGAAGAACTACGACGACCTCAACCACGCTGATTCGGCGGCCGGTTACTCGACCGGCTTCAACGCGACGATCGATCTCGGCTGGTTCGGCTTCCTCGGCAAGCGGCTCCTGTGGTTGCTGCTCAAGTTCCAGGGCGTGGTCGGTAACTGGGGCGTCGCGATCATCCTGCTCACCGTCGTCGTCAAGCTCGCGACGCTGTACTGGATGACCAAGTCGATGCGCTCGATGAAGGCGATGGCCGTGCTCGGTCCGCAGATCAAAGAGCTCAACGTCAAGTACAAGGAAGACAAGCAGCGGCTCCAGGTCGAGACCATGGCGCTGTACAAGGCCAACGGTGCGAACCCGCTCTCGGGCTGCGCGCCGATGTTCCTGCAGATGCCGATCTGGATCTCGCTCTACAAGATGCTCGGCTCGGTCGGCGAGCTCTATCGCCAGCCGTTCATCCCGGGCTGGATCGACGATCTCACGAGCGCCGATCACCTCTACATCCTGCCAGTCGTGCTCGTCGTGACGATGTTCGCGCAGGCGCGGCTCACCCCGCAGAACCCGGATCCGGCGCAGCGCACGCAGCAGAAGATCATGCAGTACGGCATGCCTCTCCTGTTCGGCGGCATGGCGTTCGTCTTCCCCGCGGGCCTCACGCTCTACATCTTCACGAACACGTGCCTCTCGGCGCTGCACTCGATCTACATGAACAAGTTCGACAAGAAGAGCCTCGAGCTCACCGCGAAGATCCAGGCCGCGCAAGCCGCCGCCGCGAGCGCGAAGACCGGTGCGGTCGTCGCTAAGGCGAAGAACGCGAACGTCGCTAGCCCCGACGACGACAAAGATGACGGTGCGGCAACGCGCCAACCCAAGAAGAAGAAAGGCCGTCGTTAAAGCTCATGGAAACTCAAGCAGCACAGAACAGCAATCGCGAGGATCTCGCGGAGAAGGCCAGCGACTTTTTGCTCGGCCTCCTCGAGCGCATGGGCATCTCGGCCGATATCGATATCAAGGACGATAACGATCGCACCGTGCTCGAGATCCAGACCGCCGACACCGAGCTCGTGATCGGTCGCCGCGGCGTCGTGATCGATGCGATCCAGCACCTGGTCAACAAGGCCGTGTTCAAGGAGCGGAGCACCGAGAAGGGCAAGCCGCTCGTCGTCGATGCTGGTGGGTTCCGCGACAAGCAGGTCGAGCGCCTGCGTGGCATCGCGACGAAGATGGCGGAGAAGGCGCTGCAGACCAAGCAGATCGTCGAGCTCCAGCCGATGTCGCCGCACGATCGCCGCATCGTTCACATGGCGATCGCGGAGATGCAGGGCCTGACGAGTCGCAGTGAAGGCGAGGGCGAAGATCGCCACATCCTGCTCGTTCCCACGACCGCAGAAGCTTGAGCCTGGAAGCTGACACGATCGCCGCGATCGCCACTGCGGTGGGCGTCGGCGGTGTCGGCATCGTGCGGTTGAGTGGACCGCAGGCCGTGACGATCGCGGAGGCGGTGATGGGCACCGCGCTCGATCGCAGCGTCCGTGTAGGGTGGGCCAGGAGCGTGGAGGGCGATCGCCTGGACCAGGTCTTGGCGTTCGCGATGCGCGCTCCGGCTTCGTTCACCGGTGAAGATGTCGCGGAGCTGCATGGCCACGGTGGGCCGCAGAATCTCGCGGCACTGCTGGCGACCGTGGTCGCGCGCGGTGCGCGGATCGCGGAGCCCGGCGAGTTCACGCGCCGAGCCGTGCTGAACGGCAAGCTGGATCTGCTGCGTGCCGAGGCGCTGCTCGGCGTGATCCATGCGGGCAGCGAACGCTCGTTGCGCTTGGCGCAAGCGAACCTCGGCGGCAAGCTCGGCGAAGTTGCGGCAGAGCTCGAGAGCCGGACGTTGAGCGTGCTCGCCGAGATCGAAGGACGGATCGATTTTCCCGACGACGATCTCGGGATCGAAGAGGCTAGGATCGTGGATCACGAGATCGTGGAGCTCGCGCGCAGGTGTGACGAGCTCGCGCACGGCTTTCGTCATGGTCGCGCCGTCCAGCACGGCATCACCGTGGCGCTCGTCGGCGCGGTGAATGCCGGCAAGTCGTCACTACTCAATGCCCTGGTCGGGAGCGAGCGAGCGATCGTCGCGGCCTCGCCTGGAACCACTCGCGATTATCTCGAGGCGGTGACCGTCTGGAATGGTGTCGCGGTCACGCTGATCGATACGGCGGGTATGCGATCTGGTGCGGCGGGTGATGCTCCCGATGAGGTCGAAGCGCGAGGCATCGAGCTCGGCGAGAAGCGCGTGGCCTCGGCAGATGTCGTGGTCGTCGTGAACGATGGCGAGCCCTGGAATGATGGCCGCCGGTACGGCGACCGCGTGTTGCTCGTGCGGTCGAAAGCGGATCTGGGAGGCGATGGGCGCCCTGCCCTCGCGACCTCGGCCGTGACCGGTGCAGGCCTCGACGAGCTCAAGCAGCGCGTGATCTCGCTCGCGGGAGTCGCGGCGCGCGAAGGTAGTGAAGATGCATTCGTGACGACCGAGCGTCAGCACGGCGTGATGATCAGCGCGCGCGATGCGCTCGCGGCGGCGGTGGCGGCGCGCACGACGGGTCGCGTCGCGGAGGTCGTCGCGCTGGAGCTGCGCCAGGCGGCTGCGGCACTCGCGCAGCTTCGTGGCAATGAAGTTGGCGAGCGCGTTTTGGACGAAGTCTTCGCCCGGTTCTGCATCGGCAAATAGCCGAGACTGATCTATACCTCGGCGCGTGAGCCTCGAAGACGATGCGCGCGCCGAGCTCAAGCAGCTCGAAGTGATCGGTCGGCTCCGTACTCCTCGCATCGTCGATAGCGCGCAGGCACCGCGGATCGTCCTCGATGGCTCGCAGGTCCTCGACCTCGCCTCGAACGATTACCTGTCGCTCGCGAATGATCCACGGTTGGTCGCAGCCGCGAAGGCCGCCGCGGACGAAGTCGGCGTCGGTGCCGGCGCGTCGCGCTTGATCGTCGGCAACCATCGGTTGCACGTCGAGCTCGAGAGCTCGATCGCGGAGTGGATGCGTACGGGCGCCGCTCGGCTCTACGGTTCGGGCTATGCGGCGAACGTCGGAACGCTCTCGGCCTTGCTCGGTCCCGGCGATGTCGTGTTCTCCGATGCGCTCGACCACGCGAGCATCATCGATGGCTGCCGGTTGGCGAAGGCGCAGATCGTGGTGTTCCCGCATCGCGATCTGGCGGTCCTCGACGAGCAGCTGCGCACGCACGCGGGTCGGCGGCGTTTGGTCGTGAGCGAGAGCTTGTTCTCGATGGATGGCGATCTCGCAGATGTCGCAGGGCTCGCCGCGCTCGCGAAGAAGCATGGTGCAGCGTTCATGCTCGACGAGGCGCATGCGGTCGGTGCGCGTGGCCCCGAGGGTCGAGGGGTCGCAGCGGAGCTCGGGGTGGTGCCGGACCTCGTGGTCGGCACGTGCGGTAAGGCGCTCGGCGCCTACGGAGCGTTTGTCGCGACGACTCCCGCGATCGCGAAGTTGCTGTGGAATCGAGCTCGCTCGCTCGTGTTCTCGACCGCGCTCCCACCGATGATCTCGGCCGCAGTGATCGCAGCCATCGGGATCGTCCGGTCGCGGGAAGGTGACGATCGTCGGCGTGATCTGGCGGCGCGGGCGCGGCAACTGCGCGCTCGGATTCGCGGCCTCGGTGGTCATCCCGACGCGGCGATCGCGCCGTTGATCATCGGTGACGATGCGCGCGTGATGGAGCTCAGCGCGCGGATGTACGAGCGCCGGGTGTTCGTGCAAGGCATTCGCTATCCGACGGTCCCCGAGGCGACCGCGCGGCTGCGCTTCAGCCTCAACGCCGGGCACGTCGTGGAGGACGTCGAGATGGCAGCCATCGCGCTCAATGACGCGATGAGTCAAGAAACATGAGCGAGCTCGAAGATCTCGATCGTCAGGTTGTCTGGCACCCCTTCACCCAGCAGACCGAGTGGTCGCCGCTGGTGATCGCACGCGGCGAAGGGAACTACCTCTTCGATGACGCTGGCCGGAAGTACCTCGACGGTGTCAGCTCACTCTGGTGCAACGTTCACGGTCACCAGCATCCTCGGCTCGACCGCGCGTTGCGTGACCAGCTCGAGAAGCTGGCGCACTCGACGTTCTTGGGCCTGACTCACGAGCCCGGCATCCGGCTCGCGGCAGCCTTGATCGAGGTCTCGCCAAGGTCACTCAGCCGCGTGTTCTATTCGGACTCTGGGTCAGCGGCCGTCGAGATCGCGCTCAAGCAATCGTTCCAGTACTGGCAGCTCCGCGGTCGACCGACGAAGCAGAAGTTTCTTCGGCTCGGCGAGGCGTATCATGGTGACACCCTCGGCGCCGTCGGGGTCGGGGGCATCGAGCTCTTCCATCGGATCTTCGGTCCCCTGCTCGTCTCCAGCATCGCGATCCCGACCCCGGCGGGGACGGACGGCAGCGACGCCCTCGAACGCCTCGAGGCCGAGCTATCACGCCACTCCCACGAGATTGCCGCGTTCATCTTCGAGCCCTTGATGCAGGGCGCGGCCGGCATGTTGAAACACCCGGCCGGCTTTCTGAAGAAGGCGGCAGCGCTCTGCCGCACCCACCACGTACACGTGATCCTCGACGAGGTCGCGACCGGTTTCGGGCGCACAGGCACCCTGTTCGCGTGCGAGCAGGAAGGCGTCGAGCCGGACCTCATGTGTATCGCGAAGGGGATCGCGGGCGGCTACTTGCCACTCGCAGCGACGCTCGCGACCGAAGAGATCTATTCGGCCTTCCTGGGTGCGCACGGCGACATGAAGCACTTCTTCCACGGGCACACCTTCACGGCAAACCCTCTGGCCTGCGCGGTCGGTCTCGAGTCCCTCGCGCTCCTGCAGGAATCCTCCTTGCCGAACGCTCGGGCTCGGATTCCGGACATTGCGGGGGCACTTGCTCGGATCCTCGATCACCAAAGCGTCAAAGAGATTCGTCAGGTCGGAATGATGATCGGAATCGAGCTCCACGCAATATCCGGTCGATTTCTCGGTCGCGAGGTCTGCGAGCAGGCCCGACGCCACGGAGTCATTCTTCGGAATCTTGGCGACGTTGTGGTTTGGATGCCACCGCTCACCCTTCAACCAGCAGACCTTGCGTTGCTGGAGACCGCCACCGTTCGGGCTATCGACACTGTTTCACGTGAAACCGAGCCCACACGTTTCACGTGAAACAGGCAGACTCGGAGTTGTTCCACGTGAAACAGGGGTACTTCATCACCGGCACGGGAACGGGCGTTGGAAAGACGTTCGTGACGACAACCCTGACCCGACGAGCTCGCGAGCTCGGTCACCGCGTCTTCGCCTTCAAGCCGATCGAGACTGGCTGCGCCGCTGGGACTCTGGGCGAAGACCAGCGCGCCCTCACGCAAGCAGCCGGTGGATGGCAGGCCGGCGATCTGGCTGGCGTCTACCAGTTCGAGCTGCCGGCAGCGCCCGCGGTTGCAGCCCCCGCCGGTACAATTTCCTACGAGCGGATCGCGAGCGTGCTCGCTCTCGGCTCGGAAAGCGCCGACCTCGTGTTGGTCGAAGGAGCGGGTGGCTGGCGTGTTCCCATCGACTCGAGCCACGACATGGGCACGTTGGCCAAGCAATGCGGCCTTCCGATCCTCGTCGCCGCAACGGCGACCCTCGGAACCATCAACCACAGCTTGCTCACGATCGAGGCGATCGAACGCGATGGCCAAACCGTCGCCTGCCTCGTCCTCTCTGCGCGGCCATTCGACGAGGAGACCCTCGTCGAAACCAACCTCGAGCAGCTCCGCTCGCGGTGGAGCGGCACCATCGTGGTGCTTCGAACCGATCCGAGCGTGCTCGATCCCTTGCTGACCTAGCCAGGCCGCCGCTGGATCACGATCGCGCGATCCTTGCCGCCGAGCTGGTAGCGATGCCGAACGATCGACGGATCCAGATCCTCGCGCGTCACCGCCTCGAACCCGATCACCACTCCTCCCGGATGAACCCGCTCGAGTCCCATCGCGAGCCAGTCCTTCAAGTCGAACGTTGCCCGCGACATCGCGACGTCGTAGTCCGCTCGCACATGATCCTCGATTCGGACCGCGTAGGCCTCGAGATTCCCCAACCCGAGCTCGCGTGCAGCCGTTCGCAGAAACGCGTGCTTCTTGTGGACCGGTTCGAGTGACGTGAACTGAACCTCGGGCAGCGCCATCGCTGCGATCACCACCGGAAACCCGCCGCCCGACCCCACGTCGAGCACCGCCGTCGAACGAGCTGCTACGAGGTGCTCCACCACGTGCAGCGAGTCCTCGACGTGCGAGCTGATGTCTGCCCGCGTAGAGGCAGCCGACAGGTTGATGCTGCGGTTCCACTTTTCGAACAAGTCGATGAACTTGGCGTAGTCGTGGAGGTTCATCGCTTGTCCGGCATGGCGTTTGCGCCAGGTAAATAACTCATTGGAACTAATTTGCTTTCCGGACCGCAACCCCGGAGGGGTATCAGGAACACCTCGATTTTACGGGAGAATCTCGCGTCCGGCACGCGCATTGCGCTACGAGCCGTAACCCCGAAGAGGTTCGCAGAGGAGCTGACTGGCCTTGGGGATCACCAGGACGCGGTCGGCTCCGCCCACGGCAGCTTCGATGGAGGGCGCGAAGGTCAGCAGGGTCTGGTCGACAAGATCTTTGGCCATACCGCTCACGAGCACGAGACGAGCACCGACCGGCAGACGAGGCAGAATCCCGATGCGAAAGACGGCCTCGTTGACGGTCTCGAGTGGACCGACTCCATCCGGACACTCTGCAGCCAGGATCAACGTGCCGTTCTCCTCGACCAGAGGTGCGACCGCGGCGGCGATCTTGGCGGCCTGATAGAGCGACGCGGTGACCGGTAGCGCATCCGAAGCAATCACGACGGGTGCGGGCTGCGCGCGGACGGTGAACCAGGGCCGCGCGATCGTGCAGCCATCGCGAAATGCGCGCTCGACGTGACCCGCCACGACCGCATGGATCCGGTAGTCCGGGCCGCTCACGCCGTTCAGCAGAAACGTCGGCGCAGGGATCATGCGCACGGCCTCCTCCAGATCGGCTCGGCATGGATTTCCGTCGACGATTCCGGCGACCGAATTCGGTGCGGTCTTCAACTGGTGGTTGATGCGGATGGCGGTCGCCTGCGCCAACCCGGGGAAGATCGCCTTCGCGCCGGCTCCGAAGCCAGCGAAGTAATGCGGTCGAATGCAGCCGGTCAGGATCACGAGATCGGTCTCGATCACGCAGCGATGCACGCGGACGGGAGTGCCGCGTCGTGTGATGCCGAGCTCGACCAGATCGCGATCGGAGTGGCCGTCGTGGTTCACCAGGGTGGCGGTCGCCAGAAACTCGGCGGGAAGACCCAACGGCTCGAGTGGACTCGGCCCGTGGGTGCCGGTCGCGATCGCGAGCGTCCAGCGGGTGCCCTCCGGTAGTCGACGACGAATGGCTGCGAGAAACTCCGCGCGGGGTTCGTTGCGAGTCGAATCGCTGACGATCAGCGTAACTCGCGCGCCGTCCACCGCCGTGAGAGCCGACAAGGCCTCGTCGAGTTGACGAGCGAGTGGGCGTGGCTCCGGGAGCTCGGCCGCACGCAGGACTTCTATATGTCTCGCCTCGCAGCTGAACCGGAGTGGCGTTCGCCCATACGGGAGCTCTAGCTCCATCACTTTCATCGTACCGGATTGCCGACGAGTGGCGACATCACGCGTAGTTGGTTACGATTCATTTTCCGAGGGTTGACGCTCGTGTCGAGTCCCTCCGGTTTGCTCGTGTCCAAACAAAGCCTGCTTCTGGTCGACGGAGATACTCGCAGTTTGCGAGTGCTCGAAGTGTCGCTGCGTAAAGCCGGTTTTACGGTGACGCCTGCGGCATCGGTCGCCGATGCGCTCGACAAGCTCGAGCTCCACACGCCGGATCTGATTCTTTCAGAGACGAAGTTCCCAGCCGACCTCGACGGCTTCGAGCTGCGTCGCCGCGTGCGTGCTGCGCCGGACTGGGCGGAGATTCCGTTCGTGTTCCTCACGGCCGAGACCGCGATCGAGCACAAGATTCGTGGGCTCGAGCTCGGCGTCGACGACTACCTGACCAAGCCGATCTACATCAAAGAGATCGTCACGCGGATCAACATCCTGTTGCAGAAGCGACAGCGCGCGCACTTCGACGAGCGCAAGGACGGCGTGCGGTTCGCCGGTCGGGTCGCCGATATGCCGGTCGTCGACGTGATCCAGACGATCGAAGTGAGCCGGAAGTCCGGCGTGATCCAGTTCGTCGCGGATCGGTCGCGCACGGCTGCGATCTACTTCCGCGATGGCAAGGTGATCGATGCCGAGGCCGGCACGCTGCAAGGCGAAGACGCGGTGTATCGGCTGCTCACCTGGAGCGAGGGCGAGTTCGAGGTCGTGTTTCGCACGGTGCGCCGGCGCGAGGTGATCACGACGAGCTCGCAAGGCTTGTTGATGGAGGGCATGCGCCGGCTCGACGAGTGGTCGCGCTTGCTCGAGCAATTGCCGGCGCTGTCGCATCGCTTCGAGATCGATACCGAAGAGCTCTCCGGCCGGCTCGGCGAGGTGCCCGACGACAACAATCCGATCCTGCGCTTGATCGATGGTAAGCGCTCGCTCCTCGAGGTGATCGATGCGAGCGACTTCGGTGATCTCGAATGTCTGCAGGCGATCTCGAAGCTCTACTTCGAAGGCCTGCTGATGGATCTCGATCCGGAGAAGCGGCCGAAGCGCGACACGGGTCGCCCGGTGCCACTCGTGATGGTCGAATCGCCAACGCCGATCGAAGAGGTCGCCTCGGGACCGATCACGAACGGCTCCGCGAGCATCGTCGAGGAGATCACGCCGCTTCCGGGCGAAGCCCCGACGGAGCCCGAACCCGACGCGCCGGTGTTTGCCGGTGAGAGCGAGGCCGAGCCGCTCGAGGCGCCACCGGAGCGCGCGTCGGGACCGCTGCAGGGGAGCTATCGGCCTTCGAGCTTGCGGTTGATCGACGAAGCGGTCGCCGCTGCACAAGCGATCGATCCTTCGCTGTTCGAGAGCCTCGACGCACCGCCCGATCCCACGCCGCTCGCGCGCGTGCAGCTCAAGAAGGTCACGATCGAGCCCTCGCGGACACGCCCGAGCAGTGTCCCGCCCGGCATCCGCGATGCGATCTCGACGATGGAGATCGCGGTGCCCGACGCGGCACCCGAAGAGATCGAAGAGGATGACTCGGGCGTGCCGCAACCCATGGACGGCGGCGAGTCCGACGACACGTCGCGTCCGATCGATGGCGACGAGATCACCCAACCCGAGCGACCGGCGTTCGTCGCCCGGCGCGATCCCAATGGCCTGCGCATGACGAGCTCGCATGGTCACGATCGCGCCGAGACCTCGGGCGAGGTCAACCTCGGACCGGCCGAGCCTGCAGAGGGCGACCCGGCACGCGAGCTGATCACGATCATGCCGCGTCGGATCACGCGCGAGATCCCGGAGCTGCCAGTGATCGTGCCGCCCGAGGCGGTAGCTGCGAACGAGCCCGTGGCACGCTCTCGCCCGTCGTCGGCTTCGTTACCGCCGCCGCCGCGAATCTCGATGGCGGGTGGGGTCGCGCGCGCGAGGGGACCCGGCGCGGTGGTGATCACGCTCGGCGTGATCGCGTCGCTGATGGCCGGTATGGCGATCTATCTCTACGTCCACGGGCATGTTGGCAAGAGACCGGTCGCGCGTCTCGATGCGGGCGTCGTCCAGCTGATCGCCAGCGATGCGAGCGAGATCGCGATCGCGCCGAGCGACGCGGCTATCGCCATCGTGCCCGCTAGCGATGCCGGCCGCGCACCCGTGCTGAACGATGCGAGGCTCGTCGCGCCAGACAATCGAGACAATCGGGACAATCGGGATAACGAAGCGCGGACGCAGAAGGACCTCGCGAATGCAGCGCTCGAAGAAGGCGATGCGGACAAGGCGCTCGAGCTCGCGAACAAATCGATCCAGTTACGGCGGACCGCCCAGGCATTCTTGACGCGCGGCCGTGCGCTCGAGCGCCTCGATCATCTCGATCAAGCGCTCGAATCGTTCAACGAGGCGCTCGAGCTAGCCCCGACCTTCCCGCAGACCTGGCAGGCCAAGGGCATGGCGCTCTGGTCCGCGCGTCGGCGCGATGAAGCTCGCGCGGCGCTCGAGGAGTACCTGAAGCTCGCGCCGGATGCTAAAGACGCTCCGACGTTGCGCCAGATGCTCGACGCGCACTAGCCCATGACTTATCGCGTCCTCGGATTGGAGAGCTCGTGCGACGAGACCGCCGCGGCGATCGTCGAGGACGGCGTGCGCGCGGTGTCCGATGTCGTCGCGTCACAGCACGACGTTCACGCGCGCTACGGCGGTGTGGTGCCCGAGCTCGCTTCGCGTGCGCATATCTTGAACGTGGTCCCCGTGGTGCAAGCGGCCCTCGACCAGGCCGGGCTGTCGCTCGCGCAGCTCGATGGCGTCGCGGTCACGAATGCTCCTGGCTTGATCGGAGGCTTGCTCGTCGGCATGCAGACCGCGAAGGCGCTCGCGTGGGTGACGGGGCTGCCGCTCGTCGGCGTGCATCACCTCGAGGGCCACTTGAGCGCGGTCTATCTCGAACCGGATCCGCCGCCGCTGCCGCATCTCGCGCTGATTGTTTCGGGTGGCCACACGTCGCTCGTGCGCGTCGACGATCACGGCGCGCTGATCGAGCTCGGCCGCACGCGCGATGACGCCGCCGGCGAAGCCTTCGACAAGGGCGCGAAGCTCCTCGGCCTCGGCTATCCCGGGGGTGCGGTGATCGACCGCCTCGCGAAGACCGGCGATCCAACCGCCGTCTCGTTTCCGAAATCGATGACGCTCGAGGAGCACGGCCACGACTTTTCGTTCAGCGGGTTGAAGACCGCGCTCCTCACGCACACGCGCAAGCACGGCGTTCCTGAAGGTGCGCTGCTCGCGGACCTATGTGCGAGCTATCAAGCCGCGATCGTCGAGGTCCTCGTGCGCAAGACGCGCCGCGCGGCGCGCACGTTCGGGCTCCGGCACGTTCAGGTCTGTGGTGGTGTCGCCGCGAATTCCGGCCTTCGCGCTGCGATGCGCGCCGCCGGTGCCGAGGACGATTTCCAGGTCTACATCCCACCCCCGGCACGCTGCACCGACAACGCGGCGATGATCGCGGCGGCCGGTCATTACCATCTCGTACGTGGCGAGCGGGCAGGGCTCGATCTCGATGCCGCACCGAATGCACCGCTCGCACGCGAGCCAAGGCGCCCGGGCGCATCCAGATGACGGACGAACCCTCCAAGCGCAGCGCACGCGATCTACTCGGGCCGTTTCCCGATGCACGGGTCTTGCTCGAGAAGTACAACCTGCGCGCGAAGAAGGCCTTCGGGCAGAACTTTCTGATCTCCGAGCGCGCGTTGCGAGCGATCGCCGATGCGACCGTGGTCTCGGATGAAGATTGGATCGTCGAGATCGGCGCGGGGCTCGGCACGCTGACCGCGCAGCTGGTCGAGCGCACGACCGCCGGCAAGGTGATCGCGCTCGAGATGGATCCCGACATGGTCGCGGTCTTGAAGGCCGAGCTCGGCGAGGTCGACAACCTCGAGATCAACGAGGTCGATGCGATGCGCTACGACCTCAAGATGGTCGCCAAGTGGCGCGGTGAACCGATCACCGTGTGCGGCAACCTGCCGTATCACATCGCCTCGCAGCTGATGTTCCGCGTGATCGACGCGCGCGCGTCGGTGAATCGTTGTGTCGTGATGATCCAGAAGGAGATGGCGGATCGGATCGTCGCCAAGCCTGGCACCAAGGAGTACGGCGCGATCGGCGTGATGCTGCGGACCTACGCCGATATCTCGACGGTGTTGCGCGTGCCGGCGGGCTCGTTCCTGCCGCCGCCGAAGATCGATTCGACGGTCATCAAGATGGTGCCGCTGGCGCAACCACGGACGCCGATCAGCGACGAGAAGACTTACTCGAACGTGGTCCACGCTGCCTTCGGGCAGCGCCGCAAGACGCTGCGCAATGCACTTCAATCATTGTGGACCGTCGAGAAGGTCGACGCAGCGCTCGCGACCACAACGATCGATGGCATGCGCCGCGGCGAGACCCTCGATATCTTCGAGTTCGGGGCGC
>JANXOP010000042.1 GCA_025357755.1 Kofleriaceae bacterium
GCCGCGGTGATCGGCGCGGTCGTGGTCGCTAGCCTTGGAGCAAATGCGCGCGACCGTTCTCGATCGCGATCAGTTCTCGAAGTGCCGCGAGCTGGACACCTCGACCCACTCGATCCGTCACACGTTCCGTGATCCGCGCGAAGCCGAGGAGCCGAGCGCAGTCCCGAACCAGATCGGTCTGCGCGAGGCCCGAGGCTCGCTCGACGACGATCCGCGCCGCTGCGGCGACTTCGGAGAGCGGAATCTCGGTGATATCGCGGCACGACACCGCGTTCGCACCCGCGACGCGCACGCCCGGCACGCACGCCGGATCTTGATCGGCGCGCCACACGACATCGGGCTCGTCACCCATGCGGCTGCGCCCGTCGAGCACCGACCGGACCTGCTCGACGATCCGCGGCGTCGCCTTCCCGACGCCGAAGTACGAAGCGACCCGTCGCGCGAGCAACTCGACGTGGATCGGAGCCTCCGCCGCGAGCACTTGCTCGACCACCTTCGCGAGCTCTCCGACATGACGGCCAGTGAACATGTCAGCGGGCACGCGACGCCCACACGGAATCGCGGCCGCGGTGTACGGACCGACCGAGATCGCACCGCGTGCGAGCCGGATCGGCGCGGTATCAGCGTGCGCCGCGGGCCCCGAGCCGGTCGCGAGCTTGTCGCTGCCGGTCGCCGGGACGACGGTCGGCGCGGCGTGCTGTGCGGTTTCGTGCTGGATCGATCCAGCGGCGAGGCGCCGACGCGGCTTGCTCGCGCCGACCATCGCCACCGGACCGCTGGCCTTCTTCGGTTGGCGATTCGCCGCGACCGCCGCGATGATCGCGCCGTGTGCCTTCATGGTCTCGCGCTCGGGATCGAGCCACCAATCGAGCGACCACACGCGATGCGTGCGCCAGCCGAGGCTCGCGAGGAGCTGGGCGCGCAAGCGATCGCGCTCGCGCGTGCTCTTGGCATCGGCATAGGTGCGTCCGTCATGCTCGATCGCGAGCACGCAGCGCGTCGGATCATCGGGGTCGACGACCGCGAGCTCGACCGCCGCCGAGCCCGTGCCGACGCGATGGCGTAGCGTCCAGCCCCGTTCGGTCAGCGCACGCGCGATCGCGGCGGTGACCGGGCTGGCTGGAATGGACTCGGCGGGCGGTGCGATGCCGGTGCCGCGCGCGAATTCGAGCAACTCGGCGATCCCGCGAGCGGCGGCTGGCGCATCCGCCGCCACGTCTTCAGGCGCGAAGCTCGACAAGATCACGAGCTGTTGGCGAGCCCGTGTCGCGGCGACCGCGAGCCAACGCTCCGCACCGGGATGCGCGAGCGCGCCGAGCGAATCCCCGGCTTCACCGATCGAGAACAAGACCACGTCGCGCTCTTCGCCTTGCAGCCGATCCGGGGTGCCGACGAGGATGGGCTCGTCGCCCATCGCCGCGAGGCCCGCGAGCTCGAGCTGATCTTCGATCAGGTGTTGTTGCGCACGCGAAAGCGTGACCACCGCGAGCGAGGCACGCGGGTTTTCGGCGAGCCGCGCCTTGATGTCGAGGATGATCTCGTCGGCCTCGAACCGGTTCGCACCGGTAGCCTCGGCGACGCCCTCGACCTTCTTCCACACCAGGCCGAGGTGGCTTCCGCGATGCGATGCCGGCAAGACCTCGACGAGATCGAAGTAGTAGCGGTGGTTCGCGAAGCCGAACAGCTCGTGATGACGGCTGCGGTAGTGAGTCGAGAGGACGAGCTCCGGCAGCCCCGCGGACAGCGCGACATCGAGCAGGCCCGGGGCGCCATCCGAGGGCACCGGTTGGCGCACGTCACCGACGATGATCGTCGCGCGTGCACGCGCGAGCGCACCGAGGGCGTGCGCGACCGGCAACCGAGACGCCTCGTCGAACACGACGAGATCGAAGATCGGCAGCTCGCATCGCGAGATGGCCTGCGGGGTCGCGAGCACGCACGGTGCGAGCTTGGGCAGCCGGCCGCGCATCACCGCCATCGCACCGCGATCCAGATCCGCAAAGCTCGTGACCTGCATGTGATGCTTCGCGCCGTCGAAGTGCGAGAGCTCGGGGGTCCGCTTCACGGCCGCATCGGCCCAGGCAAGCAGCGTCGCCCGCTCCCATGCGAGCGCGAGCTCGCGGGCTTCGAGATCACCGCGTTCGATCGCGACGATCGGCGTGCGAATGCCGGCATCGACCGCGGCACGCCGCGCGAGGTGGAAACGCGTCCAATCGGCGAACGAGGCGACGTTCGCCGCGAGCTGATCGATCTGACCGCGCAGCACCATCAGGTGATCGGTGCCGGTGCCGAGCAGCGCGGACGGGATGCCGGTCGCGGCCGAGAGCTCGGCGAGCGCGGGTTCCCAGCATGCCACTGCCTCCGCGAGCCTGGCGAAGGCGAGCAGGTCATGCTGGTCACTGGGGCCATCGGGACGCGCAGCCACGTGAGCGACGAGTGCGCGCCATGCAGTCTGTCGACCCGGCTCGCCGAAAGCGACGGTGACCCGGTCGAATGCCTTGCGGAGCTCGCCCGTCCACACCAGGGCGGCCTCGACCCTGGCGAGATCGAGCGTGAGCGGATCACCGGCGAGCACGCCGAACCAGCGGGTCGCGGGCTCGGCTGCGGCGAGCAAGGCCGCGCGGCAGGCGCGCTCCGCGAGCACGGCTTCGAGCCCGAGGAGCATCTGCGCGTCGGTCGTGACGCGATCCGGCCGTGCCGCGGCCTTGACCGAGGCGCGCGCGGTGCGCAGCGCCATGTAGCGCAGCGGTGCCATGCTGGTCGTCCACTTCTTGAGTTGCGCCCACAGCTCCGCCGCGTCGAGCGCCGACGGATCGCTGAACACCTCGGTGATCTCGGCGAGCAGTGCGCGATGACGCTGCGCGATCGCGAGGAACGAGACCGGATCGCGAGGCGCCTCGAGCGTACCGCCGCCGCGAGCTCGGAGGAGCGCGATCTCTTCGTCGATCTCGGCGGCGCGACCGCGAGGCCCCGTGAGGAGCTCGACGCCCGGGCGCGGCGAGCTCGCGGCGAGCTGCGCGAGGGCACCCATCGCGGCGAGCTGATCCGGCGTGCGCATCACGAGGCCAGGCACGAGCTGCGAGACCTCGATCACCGAGGACGCGAGCTGCTGCGCGGCATCGCCGGCACGCTCGAGAGCGTGGCTCGCGCGCTGGGTGCCGTCGGTCGCCCATGCGTCGAGGGCCGAGGCCCGCCAGGGATGCTGCGCGACGGGCTCGATCGGCACCGCCGATGCTGCGAGCTCGGTGACCGCGCGCTTGCGGCGTTCGAACGTCGCGCGATCGAGCGACGCAGCATCTTGCTCGGCGAGCGCGGCGCGTGGCGTGGTGCGCAGCTCGACGAGGCGTGCGAGCGTCTCGTGGACAGAGAAGCCGAGCTTGTCGATACCGTGCAAGGCCTTCACGTGTGCATCGAGCGTGGCCGCGACCTCGGCGAGCCGCGTGCGGACCATGACCGCGCCGGCAGGAGCGTTGACCTGCGGGCGCGAGTTGCGCTCGATCGGTTGCCCCGCGACGCTGCAGACCTCGCCGAGGCCGACCGCGGCGAGCCGCTTCTGGATCGCCTCGAGCGCGGAGATCCGGTCGCTCACCACGAGCACCGAGGTGCCCTGGATCGCGCATCGAACGAGGAGGTTCGCGATCGTCTGCGTCTTGCCTGTGCCCGGTGGCCCCTGCAACACGAAGCTCGAACCCGCCGCGGCCGCGCCGATCGCGGCGAGCTGGCTGCCATCGGCATCGAGCGGCAGCACGCAGTCGCGAAGATCGTCGGGAGCCTTGGCGAGGACCGGCGGCGCGAGCTCGCCGAGCAACCATTGCAGCGGGATGCTCGCATCCGGCTCCGCGAGGTTGCGCGCGACGACGTCCTTGTAGATATCGAGCTCGGCAAACGAGAACGCACCCAGGCGCGCGACGTGATCGACGCGCCAACCGGGAGAGGTACACAGCGCCTCGGCGGCGGTGAACACCGCGGCGAGCTCGAGCTCGGGCACGTCGAGCACGAGCTCGTGATCGGCGACGAGCTTGGCGACCAGCGCATCGTTGAGGCGCGGGCTGCGCTCGGGCGCGGCGACGAGCTTCATCACGCCGTCGTCCTCGACAAGGCTGACCGGCCACAGCAGCAGCGGCGCGACATGCTCGCGCGCGTGAGGCCCTGCGGACTGCGGATCGAGATAGGTCAGTGTCCCGATCGCGAGCCAGATGACGTGCTCGCCATCGGCGAGCGCTTCGCGGCCCAGGCGGCGCAGCGCGGCCAGCTCGGGCTCGTCGGTCCCCACCGCGAGCCGGCTGCCTCCGACCAGCGCAAAGACGAGGCGGATCGGATCTCCGGGGATCGGGATACCTTGGTCCGCAAGGTCGAGCAGGCGGTCAGCCCTCTCGAGTAGGGACTGCGTCCAGCGGTCGAGGCGCGCAACTCCGGCGGTGTCCATCGAGACCCACTCTGGTCCCTACTTATCGAAGGTCCAAAAAAACGGACTTCGTTTTCGTGAATGCAAGAGATCTCTGCCTAGGTCCACCTACACTGCACGCCCATGGATCTCGCTTCAGCTGCGCTGCCGATCGATCAGTGGGCGCTCTCGCCAGACGTGGTGCACCTCAACCACGGATCCTACGGTGGCTGCCCGCGCAGCGTGATCGAAACCGCGACCGAGATCCGCGCGCAGCTCGAAGCCGCGCCGATGGTGTTCTACAAGCTGCACTGGCAGCCGCTCGTCGATCGAGCACGCGCCACGCTCGCGGCATTCCTCCATGCCCCCGCCGACCAGCTCGTGTTCGTGCCCAACGCCACGCACGGCGTCGCGACCGCGCTCGCCTCGTGCACGCTCGCGGCGGGCGACGAGATCCTGATCACCGACCACACGTATCGCGCGGTCCGCAACCAGCTCGTCCGGCTCGCGGCAACCCACGGCGCACGCGTCGTCGTCGTGCCCGTGCCCCTGCCCTTCGATCCTGATCAGTGTGTGGCGGCGATCGCGGATGCGACCACCACGCGGACACGTCTGGTCGTGCTCGATCACCTGACCAGTCCGACCGCGATCCTGATGCCGCTCGAGCGGATCCTGCCGCCACTACGCGACCGCGGCCTGCAGATCGTGATCGATGGCGCTCACGCGGCGGGCCAGCTCGATCTCGATCTCGGCGCGCTCCGCGCGCTCGGCGTGACGTACTACGCTGGCAACAACCACAAGTGGCTGTGCGCGCCCAAGAGCACGGGCTTTCTCGTCGCGGCGGGTCCGATTCGCCCGCTGGTGACCTCGCACGGCGCGAGCGCGGAGTACGGGCCCGACAATCGCTTGCACGCGGAGCTCGATTGGGTCGGCACGTACGATCCGGCGCCGCAGCTCAGCGTCCCTGCCGCGATCGCCGCGCTCGCGGCGGTCGCGACGCCGAGCCAGATCCACGCGCGCAACCACGCGCTCGTGCTCGCGCTACGCGATCGCGTGCTCGCCGACCTGGGTGGCACGCAGCTCGTCCCGGATGCTGCACTCGGTGCCATGGCCGCGATCACGATCACGCTGCCGCCGAACACGACGGCCGGCGCGCTCACCGATCAGCTTTTGCGAGCGGGCTTCGAGCTCCCGATCGTCGATTGGCCCGGCCAGCCGCTGCTCCGGATCTCCGCGCATCTGTACAACGACGTGCACCAGGCCGAACCGTTGCTCGCGACCCTGCGCGAGCTCGGGGTCACGCGTGGCTGAGGACCTTGAAGATCGTCACCGGCTGCGCGCGGCCTTTGACCGAAATCTCGCCGTTCGCTTCGACGACGAATGAATCGTCGAGCTTCGCGCGCGTCGCATCGCTGATCAAGAGGTCGGTGTCGAGCTCCTTGGTCTTACTCTCGAGCCGCGAGGCGAGGTTCACCGCATCGCCGATCACCGTGTACTCCATCCGGCGTACGCTGCCGATGTTACCGGCGACGACCTCGCCGGTATGCAGCCCGATCCCGAAACGCAGCGGCTCGATGCCACGCTCCGCGAACCGCGCGTTGAGCGTCACGAGCGCCGCGCGCATCGCGAGTGCCGCACGCACGGCGCGCGAGGCATCGTCACTCCGGCTGACCGGTGCACCGAACACCGCCATGATGTTGTCGCCGATGTACTTGTCGACGACACCGCCCTGCCCCATCACGCAATCCACCATCTCGGTAAAATACTCGTTGAGGATGCCGACGAGCTCCTGCGCGCTGCGCTTCTCCGCGAACGTGGTGAAGCCGCGCAGATCGCAGAACAGGATCGTGATCTCGAGTGTCTTGCCGCCGAGCTCGACCTCGCCCGCGAGGACATGTTGGAGCACCTCCTCGGTCATGTACTTGCCCATGGTCACGCGCAGCTTGTCGCGCTCGCGCAGGCCATCGACCATCGAGTTGAACCCGTCGGCGAGATCCTCGAGCTCGTCGCCGGTCTTCACGGTCTCGACCTTCACGTACTCCTGTTGCTCGAGCTTGCGCATCGCATCGTTCACCCGGCTCAGCGCGAGCGCCATGCGCGAGGCGAGCCCCCAACCGATCCACAGGGACAGCGCCGTGATCACGACGATGATGCCGCCCGCGATCAGCAGGTGCTTGCGCACGATCCGCTTGATATCGGTGACATCGAGCGCGGTCTCGAACCGGAGCTCGAGCTGGTCGCGCTTGGCACCCTCGAGCACCGGCGGCGAGAAGTACGCGACGACCCACGTGCGATCCGCCTCGTCGACGAGCTTGCCCTTGGCGGTCGCGTCGTCGAGCGTGTCTCTGGGAAAGCCCGGTGTCGCGTACGCGAGCGTCCAGAAGCTATCAGGCCGGCGCAGCTCGAGCGCGAGCTGACCACCGAGCTTCTTCTGCGCGTTCGCGAAGTACGGAGCGTCGAGCGGGAGGCAGACCAGGATGAACCCGAGGTTCCCGATCGCACGAGTGGTCGCGACCGCGATCGGTGCCTTCTTCGAATCTTCGCAGCCGTGGCGAAGCACGACGTGGGCGCCGAGCTCGAGCCCCTCGGGCAGCTTCTGCTGCGGCGCTTCGCAGCCGTAGTTCGCGATCAGCTTGCGATCGGCATCGAAGATCAGGATGTCGAGGTCCGGGTACGCCTTGCGAAACGCATTCGTGACCTCGTCCAGCATCTTCGGATCGTGCTTGGTCAAGGCGACGATCGTGTCGCCATCACCCGCGACCGAATTTGCGGTGACGTCCAGATCCTGGAGGTCGTCCGCAATCTCTTCGTTGAGCCCGTTCGTCACGTCCGGCACGCGTTCCCGCGCCGTATCGATCAGCTCGTGGTGCATCAGCCACCACAGGATCGGCAAGATCGCGATCGCGGCCAGCGCGGAGAACCCGACCAGGGCCGTCAGCTTGCGGCGGACGGTCCCGAGCAACACCTAGATCTTCTTGCGCCGTTGCTGAAACGAGTACGGCCGGTGGCCGGCCTTCTTGTCGTCGCCGTCGTCGCCGTCGACCGGCGTACCAGCGAGCGGCTCCTCGGCACCGGGGCGGAACTTGATCGATTGCAGCGGGCTATCGGCGACCAGGACCTGGTTCTGGCGACCGAGGACCTGCTCCATGCCTTCGAGCTTGTCGATATCGTCGAGGATGTCATCGACGGTCGCGTAGCGCTCGTTCTTCGCGTCGCGGGTCATCTGATCGAAGATGTCATCGATGCCACGCGGTAGTGACGGATTGATCTGCGAAGGCATCGGCGAGCGGCGCCCCGGCAGCTTCCGGGTGAGCAGCTCGTAGAAGATGATGCCGAGCGCGTAGATGTCGCCTTGCGGGCCGGCCATCATCGGATCGTTGTAGAGCTCCGGCGCCATGTACGCGACGTTGCCCATGCCGACGTAGACCTGACGGATCACGGCGTGGTCGCGCTCGATGATGCGCGTGAAACCGAAGTCCGAGACCTTCACGTTGCCGTACGCGTCGATCAGCAACTGCTCCGGCTTCAAGCCGCGGTGATAGACGCGCTGGGCGTGCGCCGCGCGCAACGCGTGCAACGTCTGCAGCAGGTACTTGAACGCGAGCTCGACCGGAATCTCCTCGGCATCGTTGATCAAGCGGCGCGCCGAACCGTTCGGCGCGAGCTCGGTCACGACGTTCGGGAACTCGACCCAGATGTTGACGTCGTGGATCGGCAGGATGTTCGGGTGCGCGAGGTTTCCCCACGCGCGCACGACATCGGTGAAGCGGCGCACGATCTCGTTGCGCTGATCCTCGCTGAAGAAGCCGAACAGATCGCGAATCTCTTTGAGCGCGACCTCGCGGTTCAACGCGATCTGACGCGCGCGATACACGGTGCCCATACCGCCCGAGCCGATCGAGGCGAGCTTCTCGTAGCGCTGCTCGTCGGCGGTCGACATCTCTCCACTTGCCATCGCCGTCGGGCGACCACCACTGCTCGACACCTTTGCATCCTTGACGGGGAGTTGACGTGCTGCTGAACCTTCGTTGCGATCGCGAAGCAGATCCGCGGCGGCGGACGGACGCACGGTCGGAGCGACCGCACCGGATTGCGTGCCCATCGGAATCGCTCCCGAGGGCACCGCCATCGCGCGCGACTGGCGCAGCTTCTTGAAGTGCGAGACGGCTCGCTCGGTAAACTCCTGGAGGTTGCCCCCATTGACGACGGTCTCGCCGTCGGGGGTTACCTCAAGACTTTCGTTCGCTCGATCGTGCCGCAGGTATCCCGATTTCTCGAGGAACCCGATGTACTCGGCAAACGGAATCGACACCGCTCCTTCGCACACACGGCGGATGTCGTCGTAACGATTCTGACGGCCATAACGGGCCTCCGCCATGACGTTCGCGAGGATGAAGCGAGCCTCTTCACAGAGGACTTCCTTCGTAACCTTGGCGCGGCCTTCCATTACTACGAATTGTAGGCACCCCCGCCACTAGGGGTCAATTCAGGGAGGCCCCTCAGTCAGTAATCTCTCGACGAGGGGGCGGTCGGCCGGGAGGATGTCCCACGCGCCCAGCTCGGCCACCGGGACCCAGGCGGTGTCCTTGACCTCGAGGCTGCGTGGCTCTCCGTCGACGATCGTGGCCGCGTAGACCACCATGACCAGGTCGAACGCCGGGTAGGCGTGGAACAGGACCTCCCACACCCGGCCGACCTCGACGGTGACTCCGATCTCCTCGCGAAGCTCGCGAACCAGGGCTGCGACCGGCGATTCGCCCGGTTCGACCTTGCCGCCAGGGAACTCCCACTTGAGGGCGAGCGCCGGCTGTTTCTGCTCGGCGGTGCGCTGGGTGATAAGGACCCGGCCCTCGCGGACCATCAGCCCCGCGACGACGAGGGTGCGCGTGCGCGGCTCGGTCACGAGAACAACCCCATGCGATCGGTGAACCCGGTGTCTCCCGGCGGTCCATCGCTCGCGAGGTAGTCGCGCACGCGGCCGGGATCGAGCGCGACGAGCGAGGCCGACCGCGTTCCGTAGTGCTCTCCGTGGATACAGATCGCCGTGAGCTGGTTCGCGATCGTGGGCGGGAGCGACGACGGCGGTGTCGCGGCAAGCTCGACGCGCGCATGATCGCCAAGCGCAGCGGCGAGCCGCGGCCACAGCGCCGGCCACGCGGGCCGGTCGGCAAGCGCTGCCGTGATCAAGCCGTGCAACCGCTCGCCACGCGGAAACCCGGCCGCACCGATGACATCGTTGCACAGCACGTGGATGCCCGGACCGAGCCGGAGGATTTCGGATTCACCGGACTCGCGGCGGAGGTACGCCAGGCTGACCTGACTCGCGCTGCCGTAGACCAGATTCATGCTCGCGTAGAGTTTCGGATCGAGCCCACGCACGTACGCATCTTGGTCCTCGGCGCTCGCGCACTCCATCACCGCGAGCCCGCGCGAGCGCAGCCCGGGCGGAGCTTGTTCGAGCGCGCGTTGGTTCGTGACTGCCGCAAACTGGCCATCATCGCGAAGTGCCATCCAGGTTCCGCCCGACAACACGTCGCGACCTCCGACGATCCGCGGACCGAGAATTTCGGGTGGGCGCGTCGGCCGCGCGTAGAGCTCGTCACGGTTCGCCGCGAGGACCACCGGTGCGTCGGTGACGCCGACTAAGATCGCGATCGTACACATCTAAAAAAGTCCATCCGAGGCGTGCCACGCTGCTTGCATGTGTGCCTTGCGGACCCTACAGTGCCGCGAGAATGAGACTGTATCCAGGGAAGGTAGATACCATCGCTGCCGAGATCATCACCACGCTCACGCAGGCGAGTGATATCGAAGTCAGCGACGGCAACGAGGCGCAGCTCGACTGCGCCGCCGTCCTCAAGGAATACATCCGCGTCGACAAGGAGCTGACCGAGCGCGCCAAGGACATCCTCGAGATTCGAGGCCTGCCCTACTCGCACCTCGGCCGCACCAAGCGCCAGCTCGCGGAACAGAAAGAATTCGGCCTCGGTGAAGACGGTCTGTCGTGGATCGCGAACCAGATGCTCGAGGCGTTCATGTCCTCGCGTCACATCGACGAGGTGTTCGCGGAAGATGCGATCTTGCGCCGCAAGATCAAGGACATCTGCAAGAAGCACATGATGGTCGACGAAGCGATCGATCAGGAAGTGCGCGACCGGATCAAGAACCTCGAAGAGGGCACGTCGGCCTGGGACATCGAGTACGGCAAGGTACTCGACCAGGTCAAAGGCAAGCACGGCGTCAAGGACTAGCTCGAGGAGCCGACTTTTTCGGCTCCTCCTCCAAGTCGGCTTGTTTTCTGCGGCGGGGTCGGTAGTTTAGAGACATGGGCTCGCGCTCGTGTGCTGCCTGTGTGGAATCGCCGGTCACGACGTGTGGCCGCTGCACGACCTCGCAGTGTGCGCGCCATGCGCTGAAGCCTGGAGAACGATGCCGCGCATGCGAGCGCGACTATCGTGACGACGCGCAGACGCGACGCGCAGTGAAAGTGATCTTCGCGCCGCCCGTCGGGTTATTCGCCGGTGGTGCGTTCTTCGCGCTCGTCACGCTCGGTGGTGCGATCGGGGCCGCCGTGATGTGCGCGGTCGCGGTCGGGATCGCGGTCGCAACCGGTGCAGGCCTCTGCACGCTCGTCGATCGCAACGCGCGTGCGCTCTTTCTCCGCGAGCGCTCGACCGGGGTTCCCGCGGCGCGGCTGCTCCCACCAGGCCGGCACTAACCACGTTAGAACGCGCCGACGATCGCGAAGCCAGCCGCGGTCGGGACGAGCTCCGCTGTGCGCGGGCGCTGCTCGTCGTGATGGCGGAAGTACAACCACGCGGCAGTACCGGCGCACGCGATCGCCGTGATGCCGAAGGCTTCGGCCGTGTAGCGCTCGCCGTTCGCGGTGTGCCAGAGCGAGAGCTGCTTGTCGACGTCGACTTCGTTTTGCGACTTGTTGTAGGTGCGGCTGCCGACCAGCTCGAGCACGATCGCTCCACCCGCGAGTGTGATCGCCCCGACTCCGAAGGCGATCGGTAGCGTTCGAGGTGCGTGTTCGCGCGGCGGCTGCACGACGCCGATCCGAGCTGCAGGCGTCGGGACTGTTGGCTCCCGCCTGGCGTGCACGACCAAGGACGGCACGTGCACCGTCTGGTTGTCGCGCTCGCGCCCGACCGTGATGTGCGTCGACCACGGGTCGCGTCCAGCTGCGCCGGCCTCGATCGTGAACGTGCCGCCATCGATCGGCACCGGTTGGCTCCACTGCGCGACATCGATCGCTTCGCCATCGCGCCGGATCTCTAGCCCCGGGATGCGTTGTTCCACCGACACCTCGATCGTGAGCTTCGAGAGCCTCGGTTCGATCTTGTTCGCATTGGTCACGGCGACGCGCGCGAGTTGGGCGCTGCCCGGATCGGTCTTCGAGAGCAGCTCGCGCACGACCTCGGTGTACAGCCGCCACGCGGACGCGAGCTGATGATTCTTCTCGCGACACACGCCGAGCGCGAGCTTCGTCGCCGGTTCAGGATCGCTCGCATCACTCTTTGCGAATGCATCGCACGCCTCGGCGAACTTGCCGGCCGCGAGCAGCTCGCGCCCTTGCTTGAACAGTGCGTCCGCATCCGGCGCATCTGGCGCCGGCTGCGCGCCAGCGATCGAAGCAGTCAGCAGGAGGAGCAGGATCGAACGCATCACACGCCCTTGCGCTGGATCGGGATGCCGTTCTCGTCCAACAGCGGTTCGGCGGTGGGCGTGCGCTTCACCGTCGCGGGTCGTGGCTTCACGACCCAATGCGCTCCGCGCACGAGATCCGTGACGTCGTGGCCAAGCTCCCAGGAGGCAATGTCGTCGGAGGTCCCGAACGTACCGTCGGGCCCCGCCGAAATCGCGCCGATGATCTGCTTGAGCGGTTGGTCGGTGCACGTGAGCTGCATCGCATGCCCCCA
>JANXOP010000305.1 GCA_025357755.1 Kofleriaceae bacterium
GCGCCCTGCATGAAGGCAAGCTTCAGATCACGGGCTCGGCGCCGAACCTCACGATCACCTATGCGACTCCACCTGCCTCGCCCTCGTCGTCGTCCTCGTCGCTCGCGCCGGCGATCGATCCGATGGATGCAAGCGAGGCGCTCCGTGTAGCGCGACTTCAACCGCGCGTCGCAGGCTCGACGCCCCCCGTGGGGCGTTCGAAGTTCGAGAGCGTCGTCACCGTGACGCAGGCCAAACAAGCGCTGACGACGCTCGGCTTCAGGAAAGCCGAGGCTGCGCGCTATGTCGAGCAGGCGCTCGCGAAGGTCGATCGGCCTGACCTCGAGCTGCTGATCCGTACAGCGCTCGCGTGTTCGCGGCAGCGAGTGACCTAGCCTGCTCTACAGCTGCGCACCGTGACCATGTGTCTTCGGCGCGGCAGACCGCGGGAGTGCGCGAAGCGCCTTCGACCCGCGCGATGCTGCTGAGAAACGCCCGAAGATCGAGATGAAATCGATCCTCCTGGAGACCACATGACTGCGTGAGGTGACGAGTCGAGTCGACGCGATTCAGGCGAGCAGCTGGGTTTGATCCACGCGCTGATCGTGAGCCCGGACGCCATGTGCAGGTCCGACGTGTCGGGGGTGGTGACGCAGCTCGTGCCGCCGGTAAAGCCACCAACCCGACCCCGCTGCGGATCGTCGATCGGCGCCGCACCCGCGAGCGCCTTGCCCGGTTGGAGCCCGCATGAATCCACGACATCACCGGTCCACGAGTCCTCGTCCATCGCGTAGTGGAGCACGCAGCCGGCGGCCGGCTCGGGGCGCGGCGTGATTCCGTCGACCGCTAGCGCGCCATCGCGCTCCGCGCCGCCGATCGGGTGGTCGTCGAAGTGCGTGCGCCCGCATCCGAGCGGCAGGGCCGCGACGAGGGTGAGCACGCGCAGCATGGTCGAACGATAGCTGGCTATCGCACTCGGTCGGAGACTCCAATCGGAACGTTGCGTTGCTGTAACCGACCGCATGTGGCGGAATCCGACACGAGGAATCGCATGGTTGCGATGGCGCACGCCCTGCACTTCTCGGTCACATGCGGCTCTTCCTCGTCGCGATGTTCGCTGGCTGCATCCCCGAGCCCGGCGGGTTCAGCGACCTGCCGCCCGCGACCGGGGCTGCCTACACCGCGTTCGGCGCGCCGGAGCCGGTCACGATCGAGGGCTACGACGGCACCGCGATGGAGCCCTTCATCACCCGCGATGGTCGATATCTCCTGTTCAACAACTCGAACGACACATCGGTCGACACGAACCTCCAGCTCGCACGGCGCCTCGACGCGATCACGTTCGAGTATGTCGGCGCGATCACGGGTGCTGACTCGACCTCGCTCGATGGAGTGCCGACCGTCAGCTCGGACGGCACGCTGTACTTCGTCTCGACGCGCGACTACGACAACTCGCTCTCGACGATCTTCTCCGCGGCGTTTGCGGGCGAAACCGCGCGCGACGTCGCGCTCGTGCCGAACGTCTCGCGCGAGGAAACGCTGGTCGTCAACTTCGATGTCGAGGTCAGCGCGGCTGGCAACGACCTGTACTTCGTCGACGCCGGGATGAATCGCGATGGCGTCCCGCAACACGCCGACCTCGTGATCGCCACGCGCGACGCCACGGGCTTTGTTCGCCGAACGGACGACTTGCTCGTGAACATCAACTCGACCGCGCTCGAGTACGCGGCCGCGATCTCCGCCGACGAGCTCGAGCTCTTCTTCACGCGCGTCGACGCGATCACCGCCGATGCGATGCCGACGATCTATCGCGCGACTCGGAGCTCGCTCGCCGAACCCTTCAGCATCCCGCAGCACGTCGATGCAGCCGAAGGCTTCGTCGAGGGCCCGACCGTCGCCTCCGACGGCTCGCTCTACTATCACCGCTGCGCCGGTGGGACGTGCTCGATCTATCGGATCACGCGCGAGCTCGCGCCTAGCACGCGCGACCTGACCGCGATCTAGCGCCTCGTACGACGAAGGGGTGCGGCGTGCCGCTTGCTACGCTGAGGGTGATGCGCATGATCCTGGTCGGACTGTTGGCTTTCGCGGCGTGTGGCGGCGGAAGTGGAGGAACGGTCGACGCTCGCGATGCGACGCACGACACCTTGCTCGACACCCCGGCGATCCCACCGGACGCCGCGGCTTGCCCAGCGATCGCGCCACTCGACCCCGCGCAGCTCTCGGAGATCACGATCGTCGGTGATTCGCCGACGGCGGGCATCTTCGATCCATCGATCGTCTATCCGACCGACGCGACCGGTGGCGTGATGGCGTATTCGGCGGTGCCCGGACAGGAGACCATCCGCACCCACATCGCGGTGTCTTCGGACCACGGCGCGACGTGGACCTTCGCAGCCGAGGCGAACACGCCGGAGACCGCGACCGAACCCTCCACGGAGTGCGGCGGTACGATGTGCGCGGGCTCGTTGAACAGCGAGGTGTCTTCGGTGATCTACGACGCCGACGAACCGGATAGCGCCAAGCGGTGGAAGCTGTTTGCCCATCGTTATCTGGTCGGGCCGAACGTCAACTTGCACTACGCGATCGGCACGATCACGCTCCAGACCGCCGCGCAGCCCCAGGGCCCGTGGACCGCGCCGACGAAGCTGATCGGTTGGAATAGCGATTCGTCGTACAGCTCGAGCGGTGTCGTCGCGAATGTATCGACGATGGGAGGCACCGCCGGCGATTGCATCGCGCTCACCGAGCCCGGCGCGATCTGGCTGCCCGGCGTGATCGATCTTTCCGTCGGCTGCGTGTATCTCGACAATCAAGTCGCGAAGATCCGAATCGAGCTCCTGCGCTCGACGACGCACGGCACGACCTGGACCTCGGTCTCGACCCTGCTCACCGCGAACGATGCGACATGTGGAGGGACCTCGACGCCCGGGCTCAACGGCGCCGACCTGTACGCGCTGAACGGTACCGAGTACGTCGTCGCCACGCCGTCGGATGCCAATGGCTATCGTGGTTGCCTCGTCTTTTCCGTCGATGACATCGTGGCGGGCAAGGTCAAGCGCGACGGCCAAGGCCGAGCGATCGTCGACCGCGCCTTCTCGGCGCCATTCTTCAATGGCGCGTGTACGTTCGCCGATGGCGCGGGCGGCTACGCGCTCGATGTCGGCTTCTTGACGTCGGCCAAGCCGTTCCACATCTACCGCAGCGCGATCACGCATCCCTGAGCGACGTCCCCCGGCTACCCGGGCCGCTTCTTGACGAGCTTCGCGATCTCGTCGCCGTTGCACTCCTTGGCCGTGCGCAGGTTCGTCCGAAAGAACGTGTCGTGAATCGAGAAGAACGCGTGCACGGGAGGCCCGCCCACCTTGGCCGCAGCTTTCCAGCACTGGCTGAACCACCGCTCGAACACGCGCGTGCGCGCGCCATTGTACGCTTCGCGCAGGTCGTCTTCATCGTCCGGGTGTTTTGCGACGACCGCTTCGAAGCCATCGCACAGGGCCTCCGGATAGAACGATCGCCACTTCGAGCGAGGCGACTTCTTCGCGGCTCGCTTGTCCGACGGGATCGAAACCATCGCAGCGATCGGGGTTTCGCGCTTGTCGGTCGGCCAGCACGCGAGATCGAAGTAGTCGTACTGATATTCGAAGAACAAGGCGGTCACGTCGTCGAACGTCTTCCCCCGCACGAACTTGAAGGGTGGCTTCACCAAGATCGCCGAAACGGCCTCGACCACGGGTTCGCGCTGCGTGACGAGGTACGCCGAAAAACGTTTCACGAACGGCTTCACGATCGCACTCGAGCTCATGCTTGGAGGCTAGCTCGACTCACGACGCGCGGGAATTCTCCGCGCCGGCGTCGATCAAGGACGGGCCGAGGTTGGCTTGCCTCGCTTCGCGGCTCTTGCGCCGTCCATCGCGAGGAGCTCGGCCTCGTCGCGCATCACGAGCGCCTTGATGAGCGGATGCTGGAACTGGCGATCCACCGTGATCGCGTGGAACGTCTCGACGAGGCCCGGTACGACACACAGCTCCGTGAGTACGCCGGTGCGGAGCTCGTCGCGAACCACGACCGAAGGCACGAGCGCGATGGCCTCGGTATCGCGGACCAAGAGGCGCATCATGGCCATATCGTCGACCTCCGCGAGCACCGAGACCGTTACCCCGAGCTGCTCGCAGAGCGCGTCGAACTCGCTGCGGATCGCGCTGTCCGGTCCTGGAAGGATCATCGGTGAGGTGCCGAGGTCATCGGGGAAGCGGAAGCCCCGCGAACGTCGACGTCCCACGACGCTGACGCCTTGCTTGGCCACCCGACGGCACCGCCACGGCCGGCCCGGCTCGCGACGTACCGGGCGATTCGCGAGCACCAGATCGAGCTCGTGATCGGCGAGCCGTGCGAGCAGGTCGGAGGTCGCGCCCGAGACCAAGCGCAGCGTCGTGTCGGGCTGGTCCAGGAGCGGCCTGACGAAGGACTCCTGAAAATTGCGGGAGAGCGTCGCGACCGTACCGATCCGCAAAATTTCTTCGCGCCGCCTCCCGGACCGCATCGTCGCCACGAGCTCGCTGCCGGTCGCAAAGATCTGCTCCGCGTAACCGAGCACGACGTGGCCCGTTTCGGTGAGCGCGAGCCGCCGAGCCTCGCGCCGGAAGAGCGCTTCGCCGAGCTGTTCTTCGAGCTGACGGATCTGCGCGGACATCGCGGACTGCGAGATGCGAAGGCGCGCGGCGGTTCGGGTGAGGTTGCCGTCCTTCGCCACGGCCCAGAAGTAGTGGAGGTGATGAAAGTTCAGGTGTTCGACCATGGCTCGTTCTTAATTACCGAACGATATGAGCTTAATTATGACTTTTTCAAGAACCATCTTGGACCCGTAGGGTGCCGCCATGATGCTCGCGATCTCGATCCCGGCGTGCCTCGGCCTCGGTGGCGTGTTCGTCTCGGTCGAGCACCCATTTCGATCGGCGACCCTCGCCTGCTACCTGAGTCTTGGACTCGCCCTGGTGGTCGCCGCTGTCGGCACCCCGGCTATCGGGCTCGGCGGTCTCGTCCGACTCGACGCAGTGACCCGCGTGATGTTGATCCTCATCACCTTCATCGCGGTGATCATCGTTCGCTACTCGCGCACGTACCTCCAAGGAGATGCCGGGCAAATGCGCTACGCGCGCGCGCTCATGGCGACGTTGGTGGCGATCACGATCTTGGTGCTCTCGAACAACCTGCTGGTCATCGCACTCGCCTGGCTCGCGACCAGCCTCGCGCTCCACCAGCTCCTCACGTTCTACAAGCACCGACCGCAGGCGCGCATCGCGGCGCACAAGAAGTTCATCGTGAGCCGACTCGCGGATGCCTGCATGCTGGGCGCGACCATCCTCGTCGGACACGCCGCGGGTAGCCTCGATCTCGATGCTGTCACCGCGTGGGCCCACGCGAGCCGCTCCACGGGTGCGAGCCTGCAGACCGCCGCGGTCTTGCTCGTGCTCGCAGCCTCGCTCAAGTCCGCGCAACTGCCGTTTCACGGCTGGCTGATTCAGGTCATGGAGGCGCCCACGCCGGTGTCGGCGTTGTTGCACGCCGGGATCGTGAACATCGGAGGCTTCGTGATGATCCGCCTGGCCGGACTCGTGGCGCAGGTCCCGCTCGCACAGACCCTACTCGTGCTCATCGGGATGACGACCACGATCATCGCGGCGCTCGTCATGACGACTCGTGTGAGCATCAAGGTCGCGCTCGCATGGTCGACCTGCGCGCAGATGGGCTTCATGCTGGTGGAGTGCGGTCTCGGCGCATGGCACCTCGCCTTCCTTCACCTCGTCGCACACTCGCTCTACAAGGCGCACGCGTTCCTCAGCTCGGGAACTGCCGTCGAGGTCTGGCGAGCTAGAGCGATCGCGCCCCCACGACAACGCCCCTCGCTCGCACGCATGTTCGGCGTGTCCGCGCTCGTACTCGCGAGCGTCGCAGCAGGATACGCGCTGATCGCAAGCACCGTGGGCCCGTACCCTTCGCTCGTGCCCCTCATCATCGTGGTCGCGTTGTCGGTCACGCCGCTGATCGTGCGTGCCGTCGAGGGCGGCGCGCGGCCGTTACGCGGCGCCATCGTCTACGGTGCGACCGCGGGCGTGCTCTACATCGCGGGCCACGTGGTGGCTCACCGGCTGCTCCCGATTCCCGAGCCCGCGCGCGTGCCCTTCACCTGGATCATCGTGGTCGCGGGCTTCGTCGGCTTGTTCGTCGTTCAGATCGTGCTCGAGGCGCGACCCGTCGGACGGCTCGCGCGTGCCTTGCAACCACGGCTGTTCGTCGGGCTCCATCTCGACGAAGCCTTCACGCGTGTGACCTTCCGATTGTGGCCGCCCCGCCTCCGGTTACCCCAGGTGGAGGCACGCCCATGACGCCGGCGATCGACGAGCTCGACGAGCTCGTCGCTCGAGCGTGCGCGAGCATCGCACCCACGTGGCCGCTCGACCGATTCATCGCCGTGAACCCGTTCTGGGAGATGGTGGATCAGCCCCTACCGGTGGTGTCCTCGAGGCTCACCGCACTCTCCGGGGCCCGACTCCTGATGCCGCGTGCCTGGTTCCGCGAGGCCTGGCAGGCTGGCCGCCTCCGCGACGAAGATCTCGAGGAGGCGATCGCGCGATCGGCGTGGTCTGGTTCGGTCGCGGATCTTCACCGGCTCATGAACAGCGACGAGCCTACCGTCTCGCGCCGCGCACGCGTCCTGGATGTCGCCGATGCGTTGCGGGACCTCGAGCACGAGGTGTCATGGCGCGACTTCATCACGCACAGCTCGAGTCAGTTCTTCGCCGCGTACTTCGACGACGGACAGGCTCGGCTCGGTCCCGATCGAGAAGGCGGGCTGTACGCGAGCTGGCGACGCCAGCTCCCTCGCGACCACAGCCCCGTTCTGGTCCTCGGATCTCGCGCTCATCTCGAGGTTGCGAACGAGCTCGCGCCCACCGCGCGCGACATGATCAGGACCGCGCTGCGGGAGCTCGACATCCCGTCCCACGAGCGCCAAGCGTATCTCACGAGCTTGCTCCTGGATCTCAACGGGTGGGCCGCGTGGTGCGCGTACCGCCGCTGGTCGGCTCGGCTAGCCCACGGCGACGACGACCACATCGTCGACCTGCTAGCGATCCGCATCGCCTGGGAGTGGATCGTTCTGCGCGGTGGCGGAAGCGGGCTCGTGGCGAAGTGGCAGCGGGCAATGGCGAGCTGGAGCGAGATCGACGCGGCAGCTCGCGATTCGCAGACCACCGACTGGCTGCTCCAGAGTGCGATCGAGCTTGCCTGGCAGCGGGAGCTCTGCGAGCAGCTCGAGGCGGGACCGCGTTCCGCATCGCCCGAGGTCATCTCCGTACAGGCCGCGTTCTGCATCGATGTCCGCTCCGAGGTGTTTCGCCGAGCTCTCGAAGCGCAGGACCCGAGCGTGCAGACGATCGGGTTCGCGGGGTTCTTCGGCATGCCCATCGAGTACGTCCCGCTCGCATCCTCGAACGCCCGGCCTCAGCTGCCGGGTCTGCTCGCACCGAAGTTTCGAGTGACGGACGCGGCCGTGCCCACGGGTCTCGCAGCGCGACGCGCGGCGAGGCTCACGCTCGACGCGGCCTGGCAGAGCTTCAAGACCAGCGCGCTGTCGAGCTTCACGTTCGTCGAGTCGCTCGGGCTCGTGTTCGGAGGCAAGCTGATCGCCGACACGCTCGGGCGGAGCGACGCGGCTTCGCCCGAGCGTGCCGGGCTCTCGCCCGCCGAGCATGCGCGACGCAAGCCGCGCCTGACCGCGCTCGCTGGAGGTGGCGTCCTAGGCGTCGAAGATCGAGGTTCGCTCGCCGAAGGAATCCTTCGCGCGATGAGCCTGACGCGAAACTTCGCGCGGCTTGTCGTGCTCGTGGGTCACGGCAGCCAGACGCGGAACAACCCGCATGCCGCCGGGCTCGATTGCGGCGCGTGTGGTGGACAGCCGGGCGAGATCAACGCGCGAGCGGCTGCCGCCCTGCTGAACGAACCCGAGGTCCGCCAGGGGCTGGCCATGCGCGGCATCGCGATCCCGGAGAGCACCAGGTTTCTCGCCGGCATGCACGACACAACTACCGATCACGTGACCCTCTACGAGCTCGACGAGTTACCAGCCTCGCATCACGATGACGTCACCACTCTACGCGGCTGGCTGGAAGCCGCCGGCGCGCAGACCCGGCACGAGCGCGCCGCGCGGCTCGGCATCGAGCCACGTTCCCGCGAAGCCGTGCGCCGCGCCATCGAAGTGCGCGCACGTGACTGGGCGCAGGTTCGCCCGGAGTGGGGGCTCGCGAACAATGCGGCCTTGATCGTCGCGCCGCGTGCGCACTGTCGTCACATGAACCTCGATGGCCGCGCGTTCCTTCACGACTACCGGTCGGACGAGGATCCGGACTTCGCGATCCTCGAGCTGATCATGACCGCCCCGATGGTCGTGACGCACTGGATCAACCTCCAGTACTACGCCTCCACCGTGGACAACCTTCGCTACGGGAGCGGCAACAAGGTCTTGCACAACGTGGTCGGCGCGCATCTCGGGGTGTTCGAGGGCAATGGCGGCGATCTCCGGATCGGGCTGCCGATGCAGTCGCTGCACGATGGCACGCGCTGGGTGCATACCCCGCTCCGCCTCAGCGTGGTCATCGAAGCACCCTGCGCCGCGATCGAGGCCGTTCTCGCCAAGCACGCCAAGATCCGTTCACTCGTCGACAACGAGTGGCTTCACCTGTTTCAGTTCGATGCCAGCGCGCGGAGGGTTCGCGCATATCGCCGACATGGCTGGGAGGATGCTGGGTGACCGCTCAGGCGATGCCTAGGCGGGCATAGGCTTCGCAGCGGTCTTTGCCAATCTCGGCGAGCTTCGCTTCGAATTCGACCTGGGAGACGCGCTTGTGATTCGCGCTCGCGATCCGATCCGCGAGCGGTGGCTTGACCGCGTGGATGCCGCCCGCGCGGACGAGCATCGCGATCTGCACGGAGCGCTCGACCGTGAGCGGTGGGCCGCGAACTTGATCGAGCAACGAGAGCGGCACGCATTGCAGGAGGGGATCGGGAGAGCGGCGCAAGAACGGCACGAGCCGCGCCGGGGTCTGGCCATCGAACGTGGCATCCGGATGAAACTCTGCGATGCCGAGTGCGTCGGCGCGCTTCGCGACGCGATCGCGAACCTCGTGGAGCTCGTTGCGCGTGATCGTCAGCTGAGGTGCGACCAGCATGGCGACGCGGATGTCCGCACTCGCGAACGCGCGGGCGCTCGCGGCCACCCACTCCTCGACGGTGGGCGTGCCCCAGAGGATCTCGACCGCGAGCTCGCCACCGGTGCGCGCGGTGCGTGCCCAGGGGCAGAGGTCGTAGTGCTCGACGATCTCGACGAGATAGCGATCGAGGACCCTGCGAACTTCGCGGACTTGGTCCGCCGTACCACTCACGCAACCATTCTAGGCTGTGCGTGTCATCTTGAGGGAGTGAAGCTCGCCATGATCCTCACGGTGGTGGCGATGCTGACCGCGCCCGCGCTGGCCGGGCCAGCCGATCCGGCGCGTTGCGCGAAAGGCATCGAGCTCGCGCACGGCAAGGAACTGGCGCGCGCCGCGCTGTACCTCGAGGGCTGCTCCGGCGACGAAGCGGAGCGCGCGAATGCCGAGGTCACCAAGCAGCTCCGCGCGAGCGAGCTCTCGGCGCTGTCCGTCGTGAGCGAGACCTCGGCCATCGTGACATTCGAGACCGATGCGATGCCCGGCGAAGCGCTCGCGACACCCGCGACGATCTGGACCAAGGCGGGGACCTACACGGTCCACGTCACGAGCGGCACGTTCGATACGCGGGCGACCGTGAGTGCACGCTCGCGCGCGACGGTGGTGCTGCGGATGGTCGCGCCGAAGGTCGTCACACCGCACGCTGGCGCGGTGAGCTTTCTCGACGAGCCGACGGATCCGCAGATCGCGGCGCCGCCACCCGCGCAGAAGCACCCGAGCCTGTTGCCTTGCAAGTACGACGGTTGCGACACCCACGCCGGCGAAGAGCTCGTCGATCCACTCGCGGCTCGAGCCGAGCGCTTGCCGCCCTACCCGCCCGAGCTCCGTGTCGGCGTGCGGGTTGGCGTCGTCGGTAGCGATCACATGTCACCTTCATTCGCGATCGCAGCGCACTGGAAGCTGCTCGCGCTACGCGCGGATGGTAGCGGGCGCGGCTACGACAACGAGCGCTACGACGATCTGGGCCTGACCGCAGGCATCGCGCACGTGATCGCGTCGCCGCAGGCCGCGTGGCTCTCCCTCGGTGTCGGGCTGCGCGGTGACCTGCGCACGCATGCACCCATGACTACGTCGCGTGCGGGGATCGGCGCGAACGCCGAGCTCGAGCTCGCGCTGCGGTCGCTCCCGATCACACTCGCGGCGCGCTACGAGCAAGGCTTCGCCGGCGAGCACGCCGTGATCGTCGAGCTCGGCGGCGACTGGCGCGTCTTCAACTGATCACGAGCGATGCGCCGTCCCAACGCGCGACCTTGTCGGCGATCGGGACGCGCGACCACGCGAAGCTGGGGACGAGCTCTTGGGGCGAGCCCGCGCCGAGGTTTGCGGCCATGGCGAGCACGCTGCACAGCTCGCGTGGATCGGTATAGCGCTCGCGCAGGGCGGTCCACGGGATCGAACCGTGGAGCTTCGCGAGCTTGGTTCCTGCGGACTCGAGGAACAGGAAGTGATGGCGATAGCGCGGCTGCGCGAGGCCAAGCAGGCGCTGCAGCATCACCTGCGTGGCGGTCGAGGCAGCGATGTCGCGACCGCGGATCACGTCGGTGATGCCCTCGTCGGCATCGTCGACGACGACGGCGAGCTGATACGCGATCGCCCCGTCGCGGCGGCGCACGATCGGATCGCCGAGCTCGCGCGCTGGTTGTTGCGACAGCACGAGGCCTCCTTGATCGACGAGCTCGATGCGATCATCGGGCAGTCGCACGCGGATCGAGGTCTCGGCCAGCGCGCGCCAGCCGCCGAGGGGCAGCGCGCGATCGCGGCACGTGTTCTCGTAGGCCCAGCCACCGTCGGGCGCCGGTCGGCCGCCGGTGCGTTGCGCGCGGCTGCAGGTGCACGGATACAGCCGGCCTTGCGCAGCGAGCTGATCGAGCGCCGCTTCGTGACGAGCGGTGCGCTCGCTCTGGGTCACGGTCTCGTCCCAGGCGAGCCCGAGCCACGCGAGCGCGCCGATCATCTGCTCGCTCCACGCGGCCTTGACGCGAGTGCGATCGAGGTCCTCGAGCCGGAGGATCGCGCGACCGTTGACCGAGCGCGCGCTCAGCCACACGAGCAGCGCCGAGAGCAGCGTGCCCGGATGGGCCTCGCCCGTCGTCGACGGTGCGAACCTCGTGATCACCCGAGTAGTCTAGCGCGGGATCAAGAACCAGCGCGGTGCTCGTGCGGAGCGACGGCAACGCCGGTGGCCTGGCGCTTGGCCGTTTCGGCCCAGTACGGATGGTAACGGTTGTTGCCGTTCACGAACGTCCACGCGGTGTTGTGGATCTGCGGGCGCGTATCGATGTGAACGAACTGCTCCTGCGGATACCAGCCGACGCCAACGTCGTTATAGGTCTTCCAGACGTAGTCGCGAATGTCGCGGAGCTGCACGCCGCGGATCCGGAAATCGAGTGCGGTGCCCGCGCGATGCGGCGACGTCGAGGACTCGGCACCGCCCGAGCGATACGCCGAGACGTACTCGATGACCTTGCCGGGATAGTGATCGGAGACGTCCGCGAGCATCGCGAGCGTCTTCTGCGCCATCATCTTTTGGCGGAACGTCTTCCTGCAGCGAAACAGCTTCTTCACGACGGCCTTGGTCGCGTCGTCGACCGCGCCGTCCCGCCAGATCGCGATCGTGCCGGTCTGATGATCGTTCTCGTCGTAGAGGCTGACCGCCACCGGGGCGGCGACTTCGGAATTCACGATCGTCGCGATCGCTTGTGCGGGCATCGGCACCGGTGCGGCGGCAGCGGTCCAACCCGCCATCGCCGTGGTCATGATCTTGATCTTGATCAGGATAGGAACCATCGGGGGTAGAACGCTCTCACGGATTTGGTTGGTGTTCAAACCGATTTCTGCTTGCGTAAAAAACGTACGGATCGCGGACAGTTCGGCCATCAGATGACAGCTCCTTACAGTTCAAGTTAGGTTCTACCTGCATGAAATTCACCGAGGAACACCTACAGCTCCGACGGACCGTTCGTGACTTCGTGGCGAAAGAAATCAATCCACATGTGGACGGCTGGGAGGAAGCAGGAGCGTTTCCGGCGCGGGAGCTCTTCAAGAAGGCGGGTAGCTTGGGCCTGCTCGGGATCAACAAGCCGGAGCAGTATGGCGGCCAGGGTCTCGATTACTCGTATCAAGCGGTCGCGACCGAAGAGCTCGGGACCTGTGCTGCCGGCTCGATCCCGATGGCGATCGGCGTGCAGACCGATATGGCAACGCCGGCGCTCGCGCGCTGGGGCACGCACGAGCTCAAGCAAGAGTTCCTCACGCCCGCGATCGCGGGTGATGCCGTCGTCTCGATCGCGGTGAGCGAAGCGTCCGGTGGCAGCGATGTCGCCGCGCTCAAGACCACCGCGAAGAAGGACGGCGGCGATTACATCATCAATGGTTCGAAGATGTGGATCACGAACGCCGCGCAAGCCGATTGGCTGTGCCTGCTCGTCAACACCGGGGATGGTCCGGTCCACATGAACAAGACCTTGGTGATCGTTCCGACGAAGCTGTCGGGTGTGACGATCGGCGCGAAGATCGACAAGCTCGGCATGCGCGCGAGCGATACGTGCCCGGTGTTCTTCGAGGATGTCCGCGTGCCCCAGCGTCACCGCATCGGCGAGGAGGGCATGGGCTTCATGATGCAAATGGTCCAGTTCCAGGAAGAACGTCTGTGCGGCGCCCTCTCCACCCTCCGCGGCATGGAAAGAGTGATCGATGCCACCATCGCGTACACCAAGGAGCGCACCACGTTTGGCCGGCCTCTCATCGACAACCAGGTCATTCACTTCCGCTTCGCGGAGCTCAAGACGGAGGTCGAGTGCCTGCGCTCGCTCGTCTACCGTGCCGTCGAGGAGTATCAGGGTGGGACGGATGTCACGATGCTCGCCTCGATGGCGAAGCTGAAGGCCGGTCGGCTGGCACGTGAAGTGGCCGATTCGTGCCTCCAGTATTGGGGGGGCATGGGGTTTACCTGGGAGAATGTCGCGGCACGCGCCTTTCGCGATACGCGGCTTCTGTCCATCGGCGGTGGCGCGGACGAGATCATGCTCGGTATCATCTGCAAGCTCATGGGCATCCTCCCCGGCAAAAAGAAGAAGCCCCAGTAGGCGTGAACGTCCGCGCGATCGTCGTAGCCGTTCTGCTCGCCGTCGCGCACCCAGCGCTCGCGGAGGACGAGCCGCGCGCCGAGGGATCCGGATCGGCCGTCGTGCCTCCAGGCCCGATCGAGAAGCCGATCGTCGGGTTTCGCGTGCGCGGCGCGTCGAAGCTGACCGAGCGAACGCTCAGCTACCTAGGTCGCGTCGAGCTCGGCGAGATGATCTCGAGCGACAAGATCGACGAGGTCGAGGTCGCGCTGATGTCGAGCGAGCTGTTCAAGAGCGCGGTCGTCACGCTCGAGCCGTCCGACGGGGGCTGGCTCGTCGTCGCCACGCTGGAAGACAAGCTGTCGTGGATCGCGGCGCCGACGCTGTTCATCTTGCCGTCGAGCTACTCGATCGGCGCCGGCTATGCGGAGAGCAACCTCGGCGGCGAGAACAAGAAGCTCTTGCTCTACGGCCAGATCGGGAGCCGCACGTCGCTGTTGCTCGGCACGTTCCTCGATCCGTCGATCCACGGCTCGCACTGGGAAGCGCGCTACGACCTGTACCTGCTCCACCAGATCACGACGGAATACTCGAACGTCAACCCACGCTCGTTCGCGATCGAGCGCGAATCGACCGAGACGTTCCTCGACGCCGGCTACCTGCTCGGCTACCGCTTCACGTGGTGGCTCGTCCAGGAGTTCCGGTTGCGCGGCGCGTATGTCTACTTCCGCGACAGCAACGCGGCCGATACCGCGAAGACGCCGGTCCTCGAGCCACAAAATGACGGCTGGGATATTTCGCTGCAGGCGATCACGACGCTCGATCGGCGCGTTCATCGGTTCGGCGTGACCTGGGGTCCGTATCTCCAGGTCCAGCTCGAATCCGCGATCCCCGGCATCGACAGCTACGGCTATCAATCGTTCAAGACGCGCGCGTACTACAGCTGGCGCTTGTTCGAGGAGCACGAATTCGAGCTCCGCTCGCGCTTCCAGACCGGCCGCAGGCTGCCGTTCCACGAGGACATCACGCTCGGCGGTGCATCGGACCTGCGCGGTTACAGCGTCGATCAGTTCCGCGGCAACCTCGCGGCGATGTTCCGCGCCGAGTATTCGATCCCGGTCTTCAAGTACAAGCTGTTCGCGTTTCGCATGGTCGGCTTCTACGACTCGGGCTACGTCCGCCGCGGCGCCGAGGATCTCCCGGGTCGCAACTACCTGGCCGATCAGCCCGCGGGCACGTCATGGTTCCGCAGCGACGCGGGCGCGGGCATCCGGCTCTATGTCTCGACGATCGTGCTGCCGCTGCTCGGCTTCGACGTCGCGTGGGGCATCGAATCGCACGCGCCCGAGTACTACTTCGAGCTCGGGCTTACCGATTTCTAGGCCGGGCTCTTCGGTAGCTGGAGCTCGATATCGAGCGTCTTCTTCTTCGTATCGAGCTTGGTCACCGGCTCGACCGGCGCCTTGACCACCTCCTGGATCTTCAAGATGCCGGCCTGGAGCTTGGATCGATTGAAGATGTCGCCGGTCTTCGCGCCGATGAACGCGATGTACTTCGCGGCCTCGGCCGGCGACGCGTTCGTCACCGACAGCTTGCCGATCCGATACTGATCGCCTTCGACGATCGTGAAGACCGCGGAGGTGGCCGCGCCCGCCGGCTTCGGAGGATCGATCGTGACGTTGAGATAGCCGTGGTCGTAGTAGTAGGCGGTCAGCGCGAGTGTCGCGTGGTCGACGGCTTCGGAGCTCCAAGCCGCCTTCTCGGCGAGGTTCGTGCCGATCGCCTTCATCAGGTCGGCCTTCTTCGCGTGGGCATTGCCCTTCATCTCGATCGTCGTGATCGACGACGCCGCTCCCGGCGTGACCTCGATCGTGACATCGGTCGTCTTGCTGTTCGCGCCGCTTGGAGTCTGCGTCCAGGTCGCGTGAACATCGGTGAAGCCCTTCGCGAGGTACTGCTCGCGCAGCTGGCCGACGACCGCATCGAGCAGCCCTGGATCGAGCGGCAAGCCGGTCGCGGTCGCGAGCTGGCTCGGCAGCGCGAGCTCCTTGCCGCCGACCTCGTGTGCGGTGAGCGCGTGCAGCGCGGGTTGCGAGGTCACGTTGACGACGAGCTCGATGCCATCCTCGAGCTGGACCGCCGAGGCGGTCGCGTCGGCGACGCTCTTGGTGCCGAGCATCGAGGCGAGCTCGCCGCGCAGCCGCTTGCGATCGAGCGGCTTACCGATCTCGGGCGCGAGGGTCTGCTTGATCGCGGCGACCTGCGTCGCATCCTCGCTGTTGACGGTGATCTGCTTGACGTTGCCCTCGAGCTCGGACCACAGCACGTGCGGTGGTGGGCCCGTGGGTGGCTTGGAGTCCTCGGGCAACGGCGATGCGACTTGCTTCGGCGTGGCGCCACAGGCGGCGAGACTCGCGCCTAACAGGAGAGCTGCGAGCTTCACGAGTGCTTCTCGATGTGGGAGGTGGAGCGCTGCTTCTTTATCCATTCGGCTTGCGCCGCCGCGGCCTTCTCATTGAACAGCGATGCTTTGATCTTGTCGTGCTCGGCCTCGTACGTGCCGGCGTTCTTGTCGAGCTTCTTGACCTCGTCGTAGCGCTTCTTCACGTCGTCCTCGCTGACCTGGACCTTGGTCGCGAACGCGAGCTGGAACAGCTTCGCGCCGCGGAGCTGACGCTCGATCTCGTCGCGATAGGACTCGCGGGTGAAGTGCTGCTCGGTGAGCGCCTTGTCGAGCTGCGCATCGTCGATGTGATTCTCTTGTTTGATCATCACGAAGGCCTGATCGATCTCGGCGCTCGTCACGTCGAGGTGCATGCGCCCGGCTTCGTTCTCGACGATCGCATTGTCGATCAGCGCGTCGATCGCGGACTGGGTCTGATCGAAGGTCGGCTTCGTCAGGCTGTTGCGCGTGTAAAGATCGTCCAGCTCGCTCTGCCAGATCGCCCGACCATCGACGACCGCGATCACGTGATCGAGCTGGGCGGTCGCGCCGGTGGGAGGCTTAGCAAACGCAGCAGAGGACGCGAGACAGACCAGCAGGACGAAGCGTTTCATGGATCACTCGTGAGGTACGACGCCGTTGATCGGCACCCAGATTGTCTCGCCCGAGGCGCCGACCTCGAGCTCGTAGTAGCCCTGTAGCAACTGGCGCACGGTCGCTGCTTGCATGAGCCCGTTGGGCCCTGGCACCAGCACGCGCACGCCCGGCGCGATCTTCTTGACGATTTCACCCGAGGCCACCGAAGCCACCGACGAAGACGAACCGTTGCCGACGCCGATAGCGGCGCCGATCGGCGACATGCCGATGCCCATGATGCTGCCTGTGCTTTCGGGCGAGCGTGCCGGCGCCGTGGCCGTGGCCACCCGCAGCGAGCCGGGCAGCGGCGTGTGGACACCGGGCTGCGTGATCTCGTCGGTCGATTGCGGCATCTCGATGCTGCGCGGCTTGGCTGCGGGCGGCTTCGGCAGCGGAATACCGTTGGGTCCGCTGGTCGCCGCGTTGGCCGCTTGGTTCGCTACTTCGTTACCCGCTTGGTTCTCTTCGTCGCCGATGTCGGAGCCGAGCGGGGCGAAGCCTTGCACGGTCGCGCGCGAACGCGCGGAAGGCAGCGCCGTCATTTCCGGATCCGGAGTCTTCCCGGGGCGCGGTATCGGCGGGGTGGACGACGGGCGCGGCCGCACCATGATCTCGCCGGAGGCTTGCTGCGACGGTTGGCTCGACGCGCGCGGAA
Source organism: Kofleriaceae bacterium (assembly GCA_025357755.1). Classification (GTDB taxonomy): domain Bacteria; phylum Myxococcota_A; class Polyangia; order Haliangiales; family Haliangiaceae; genus JABFXX01. The sequence continues at coordinate 17,044 of JANXOP010000305.1, forward strand.
CCTTCGGCGGCTCGACGATCACCGAGCTCATCGGCGGCGGCATCGTCTTCGCGGTGATCCGCCGCTTGGCCTCGTCGTCTTCTTCGCCGACGGGGGGGAGCGGCGGCGGCACGACCGCCGGCGAGGACAGGTTCGGGGTCACCTGTGTGCGAGGCGCGCGCAGCGTCTCGGCGAGTGGCGTCGCCGGCGAGCCGTTCGTGCCGATCAGGTGGTGACCAGACCACTCGAGGCTCGGCATCAGCTCTTCGATCGGGCGCGAGCCATCGTCGGCGAGGATCGAGAGGTGCCCCATCCGCACGAGCTCGACGCCGAACACCGCACCGGCAGCCGGGTTATACGCGACCAGCTCCTCGAGGATGTGCGCGTGCATCTGCATGTCGGTCACCGCGTTCGCGGTGCCGGCCATGATCACCCGACGTGTGAGCAAGCGCGCGAGCATGCGTTCGACGCTGCGCGAGACCGAGCGCAAGATGCCTTCGTTCACGAGATCGAACGGCAGCCCGACGAACTGCGCGATCAGCAGCGCCGGATCGGTGCAGCGCACCTGGAGCGAACCGGTCGCCCGCAACCGCACGCCCTCGCCGGTGGTCGGCACGAGGAACATCGTGACCATGTCGAACGAGACTTCGACGGGAGCCGTGAGCACGAAGAACGTGTGCACCGGGCGGCTAGGATCCGGCGTGCGCCAGCGATGACGACCGGTCTGCAGCAAATTGCCGACGAGCCAGGCCGGACACATGACGACTTGTTCGTCATCTGCGCACACAACTTCGTGCTCTTCCGGACCGATGGGAAACGGCCAGGCGTACACGAGATGGTCAGACGCGACAGCGTCGCGCGCGATGACCGGCATCCGCGAAATACTACAGGATCTCGACGAGGGAAGGTTCGCGTTGCCGGACCGTAAAATCGTTCGTCAACTGCACGGCTGGGGACGGCTTACTCATCGTCTGTCGGGACCTCGTCCGACAGCGCGATGGGGTGGATTCGCACGCGCCGAACGCGCCTCGGTGAAGCCTCGATCACCTCGAGGACCGTCCCGTTATCGGTGGTCAGCCGTTCGCCGGCCTGCGGGATTGCCTGCGCGAGCGACATACACAGCCCCGCGATGGTGGTCCGATCGCGGCCGACCGGTAGATCGAGGTGGAGGTCGCGGTTGACCTTGCGGACCGCCGCCCAGCCCTGCACGAGGATCGTCCCCGAGGGCTCGCGGGTGAAGTAGTGGTCCGGGACATCGTCCTCGCTCATGATGTCGCCGACGAGCTCCTCGATCAGGTCTTCGGTGGTGACGAGGCCGGAGATGCCGCCGCTGTCGTCCATCACGATCGCCATCTGCGTGCGTCGGCGTTGCATCTCGCGCAACAGGTCGAGCGCGCGCGTCGCTTCCGGAACCTTGTGGGCCGGCCGCACGATGTCTTCGAGGACGACAAGGCCCTTCTCCCAGGTCAGCGACAGCACGTCGCGCGCGACGACATAGCCGATGATGTTGTCGATGTTGTTGTCGTAGACCGGCATGCGGCTGTGGCCCTCCTCGAGGAGGACGCGCTGCACTTCCTCGGGCGGCGCGTTGCGGCGCAGCGCGACCACGCGATTGCGCGGGACCATGACCTCGGCGACGGTGACCTCGCCGAACCCCAGCGCGCGCGACGCGATCTCCGAGGCCCGCGGATCGACCGAGCCGGTCTTGGCGGCTTCCTCGACGAGCTGCTGGAGCTCGTCGCGCGACAGCCGCGCCTCGGTGAACGTGGTGCGATCGCCGAAAAACCGCAAGAACAGGTTCGAGACGCCGGTCAGCATCCACACGACCGGGCGGACCACACGCGACATCGTGCGGAGTGGCCGCGCGACGAAGAACGAGTAGCGATCGGCGTAGCGCAGCGCGAGCGACTTGGGGACGAGCTCGCCGACGACGAGCTCGGTGAAGGCGACGATCGCGACGACCGTGATGAGTGAGATGGTAGGCGCCCAGTCATCAAAGCCGAGCTTCCGGATGGTCGGCTCGAGCCCACCCTCGAGGCGCGCACCACCGAACGCGGCCGCGGCCGTGCCCGCGATCGTCATCCCGATCTGGACCGTCGCGAGGAACCGCTCGGGCTCGTCGCGCAGCCCCTTGAGCGCGAGCGCGCGGCGATCTTTACGCCGGATGAATTCGCGAAGCCGCGTCTTCCGGACCGTCAGGACCGCGATCTCCGAGCCAGAAAATAGCCCGTGGATCGTCAACAGCCCCACCACGATCAGCAACTCGGAGATCATTGCCCGCGACCGAGCGGAGCATACGCTATATGCTCAGCCCCATGTCGCCCCGGCCCCCGCCGACGACACCCCCTCGCAAGTCGTACATCACGCCCGATGGAGCGAAGAAGCTTCGTTCGGAGCTCGAGCAGCTCTGGACGAAGGAGCGACCGCGGGTGACTCAAGAAGTGGCGGATGCGGCCGCCCAAGGGGACCGATCCGAGAACGCCGAATATATCTACGGCAAGAAGCGCCTGCGCGAGA